>JBGAOF010000118.1:0-6707 GCA_044221915.1 Solirubrobacterales bacterium | reverse complement strand
CGGGATGTCGTCGATCAGGTCAGCCTCGCCCGGATGGAAGACCCGCTGCCGGATGGCCCCTGGGACCTGATCGTTTCCGTCCTTTCCGTCCACCGGCTTGACGACCAGCAGAAACGGTTGCTGTTCCGGCGCGTTCGGGAACAGTCGAAAGCCCTCGTCCTCGGTGATTTCGTCTCACTTGACGACGGCCGCGGGAAGACGGAAGTGCCCGGAACGGCCTACCCGGATACCGCGGCCGAGCTGGCCGACTGGTGTGGTGGCAAGGTGGCCTGGACAACGGGGGACCTGGTGGTCATAGTCGCCGACTACCGGGATTGACAGCTACCGGCCGATGCCGGCCCCGGAATGAGGGAATGAGTGTTGATCGCCCGCCGGCAGCGGGAAGCCATTGCAAGGTCCCGGGCGGAAACCCACGGAGGGGGTCCTGCCTGGCCTACTCCTCGATTTCGTCGAGCGGCTCGTCGCGACCCGCCAGTCTGTCGCGCCCTCGCTGGACCGCCGCCGTGAACTTCTGGAGGTTCACCTCAAGCGTGTTCAGGATCTCGTCGGCGTAATCCTCCGCGCCAAGGCGGATTTCCCGCTCGCGGGCACGTGCGTCCTCGACAATCTCGTCCGCCGCTCGCTCGGCCTGTTTTGTGACTTCCTCGTCGGAAACCAGCCGGGCCTGCTGCTCGCGCGCCTCGCGGATCACCCTCTCGGATTCCCGCTTGGCCTCTTCGAGCATTTCCTGGCGTTCCTTGACGATCCAGCGGGCCTGCTTGATCTCTTCCGGGATCGTCGCACGCATCTGATCGAGGAGGTCGTAGATCTCTTCGCGGTCCACACGCACCTGATCGGTCAGCGGAACCGGCCGGGCATTGTGGACAAGGTCGTCGAGCTTGTCTATTAGAACGAGGACATCCATTTCGGTGAACCCTACGCGTCTCCGTGGATTTGCGGGGAAAAGTCGGCCATATCGGGAAGATTCTGCATGGAATCGCCCATTCCTTTACTTGAGAGGAACATCACTGGCTGCGACCCAGTCTATCCGCCAGGGCGGTCGCAACTTCGGCGGGGACCAGGTCGCCGATATCGGCATTGAAAGTGGCCATTTCCTTGACGCCGGTCGAGGAAAGGAAGCTGTAATCCGGGCGGGCAAAGACGTAGATGCTCTCGATCCCCGGATCCAGCTTGTAATTGAGCTGGGCCATCTCGTTCTCGTACTCGAAGTCCGAGATCGCCCGCAGGCCCTTGACGATTGCCGTGGCACCCTCCTCGCGGGCGAATTCGACCAGCAGCTTGTAGAACGCGCGGACTTCGACGTTGCCGAGATGGGATGTGGCACCTTCGATGAACGCGATCCTCTCCTCGGCGGAGAACAGCGTCTTCTTCTTGCGGATCGGCTGGTTCACCACTCCGACCACGACCTTGTCGAAGGTCCGGGAGGCGCGGCCGATGATGTCAAGATGGCCGTTTGTGACCGGGTCGTAGCTGCCCGGACAAACCGCGATGCGTTCGCTGCTTTGAGTCATTCGTGGATCGGTCTCATTTTTCGGGTGGGACGGGAACCCGGTGGAATGTAACCATCACGCGCCCGTATTGTCGTTCGCGCACGTTCTCGAGGGATGGAAATTCCAAGGGTGAGCGACGATCCGATTCGGTGACGACCCGTCCGCCAGGAGCCAGGATCCGCCCGATCTCCGGATCGAGCCGGGTCGCGATCTCCCGGGCCTGCCGGTACGGCGGGTCGAGGAAAATCAGGTCAAACTCCAGATCCGGAGCCGAACGGATCCAATCGGTCGCTTCGGCCCTGATCAATTCAATTTCCGATTCCAGGCCGAGATTGTGGACGTTGCCGAGGGCCGGCCGGACATCCCGGTCAACCAGAACCCCGGAGCCGGCCCCGCGCGAAATCGCCTCGATGCCGAGCGCGCCGGTTCCGCAGTAAAGATCAAGAACCCTCATGCCCGTGAGGTCTCCGAGGGCCGAAAAGATCGCCTCTCGCACCCGTTCCGGGGTCGGCCGGACCTGCCACCCTTTCGGTGCCAGCAATTGCCGGCCGCCGAGCCTTCCGGAGATCACCCGCATTGCGCCATTCCTCGCCGGTGGTTGTCCAGTGCTGCCAGGCGATCCAGGTCGGATTTGTCCATCGAGAGCACATCCTCGCGTGCCAGTTCCAGGATCTCCAGGTCACGGGGCAGGGATGCCGCATGGAACCTTGGCAGGCCGTGCTGCCTGGTCCCGGTGATCTCGCCTTCGCCCCTCATCTCAAGGTCGAGCTCCGCCAGCCGGAAGCCGTCGCTGGTCGAGGCCAATGCGGCAAGACGCCGGGCAGACGCGGTTCCCGCCCCGCCGAAGAGAAAGCAATGGCCTCCGCCAGGACCGCGGCCGATCCTTCCCCGAAGCTGGTGAAGCTGGGAAAGGCCGAACCTCTCCGCTCCCTCGATGATCATCACGCTCGCGTTGGGAACATCCACCCCTACCTCAATGACCGAGGTCGCCACCAGGACGTCGATCCGTCCGTCCGCGAATGCCGACATCGCAACCTCTTTCTGTTCGGCCTTCATCTGGCCATGAATCAAACCCACTTCATAGCCAGACAGCTCACCCGACGCGAGGCGCTCCGCCTCGGCCTCGGCCGCGCGGCCCTCAACCGAGGAAGATTCCTCGACCAGCGGGCAGACCACGAAACCCTGGCGGCCCCGGTCCAGTGCTCCTTTCAGCTGCTCGAAGGCCGCCGGGCGGGCGGCTTCCGAGACCACCTCGGTTTCGACCGGGGCCCGGCCAGCGGGAAGCTCCCTGAGCGTGGTGACCTCAAGGTCGCCGTAAGTGGTCAGCGCCAGGGTCCGGGGGATCGGCGTCGCCGACATGTGAAGTACATGGGCGGTGTGGCCGGCAGGTGCCCTGCTTTCCAGGCCGGCACGCTGACGAACCCCGAAACGATGTTCCTCGTCAATCACCACAAGGCCAAGCCGGGAGAACCGCACCTCCTCCTCCAGCAGGGCATGGGTGCCGACCACGATGTCGATGTCGCCATCTTCAAGTCCGGCCAGAATTTGCTGGCGGCGCGACGCCGTCGTTGAGCCGGTCAGCAGGCCAACCGCCACCCCGGTCCCCTCCAGCAGCATCTCAAGCGTCGCATGGTGCTGGACGGCAAGAACCCCGGTCGGGGCCATCAAGGCTGCCTGGGCGCCACTTCCGACCGCTTCCAGCATCGCGGCTATCGCAACCACCGTCTTGCCCGACCCGACCTCGCCCATCAGCAGCCTTCGCATCGGCGTGGTCCCGGCCAGTTCCGTGGCTATCTGCCCGATCGCCTGCGCCTGGTCGCCGGTGGTCCGGAAGGGTAGTCCGCCCAGCCACTTTCCAGCGAGGTCTGAACCCGCGTTCAGGGCCAGGGCAGGCGGAGCCTGGTCCTGGTCCCGAAGCCGACGGTTGAGGATCGCGGCCTGGCCCTGCAGTAACTCCTGGTAGGCAAGGCGCCGGATCGCCAGCCCCGCCCGCTCCGGAGTGACCGGAAAGTGGGCTTCCCGGAAGCTGGATGAAAGCGAAGGCAACCCCCTCGATCTGAGCAGCTTCGGAGCAAAGGGCTCCGGCAATGACACCGCCCGCCGGCAGGCCTCGAAGGACCAGCGGCGCCAGCGGCCCGGTCCGATCTCGCCGCCGGACGAATGCGCCGCCCGGAATTGCTCGCCCGAAAGCCCCGGGGGCGTGGCCCCTTTCGATTGCCATTCGATGGCCGTCCCCGAAGCGGCCCCGGCGGCCTCCCCCCGGAGCTGCTCGGCGGCCGCCACCACAAAACCGCCTTTCTCGAGCCGCCCCTCGAGCCGCCACCTGCTCTCGGGGACGAGCTGTTCGCTCATCCAGGGCTGGTTGAACCAGACCGCCTTGCGGGTCCCGGAATCGTCGGCGATCCTGGCCTCGACGACGCTGAAGCCGCGCCGCCGGGTCCTCACCCGGCGTGATCGCAGGACCTGGATTTCCACTCCCGCCTGCTCGCCCAGACCAAGCTCGGCCAGCAGGCTGGTCCCCGGTGCGCTGCCGTAGGCCCGTGGCAGTCGCCAGAGCAGGTCACCGACGGTCTCGATGCCCGACTCCGCCGCCTTGGCCTTCAGCTTCGGGCCGACCCCGGGGAGCAACTCGAGCCCGCGGGCGGCCAGGCTTCCGTCAATCCAATGCAGGGGAGCACACAGCAGTTCAGCCCGGTCGGGCCGGTCGGTCGCCTGGCCCGCGAAGCGTGGCGGTGCAGCAGGCTCGGCCGATTGCCTCACTGGCCGGCCAGCAGCCACCACCAGCTTGGCTGCCCGCCTTCGTGTAATTCCAGTTCCACGCCTTCCGGGCTGTGCGTGTCGATCTCCTCAAGGGCGATCGGGGCACCTTCGCCGGCAATCACCGTGACCAGCTCTGCGCCTTCCGAGAGCCGTTCGATCGTCGCCGCGAGGGCCGACCCCGCCCCGCCCCAGGCGACGATCTCACCGTCGATGAAGCCGACCGCATCGCCCCTTCTGAAACGGCCCTGGGCGTCATCCCGGGCCGCCGGGGCAATGCCGCCGACCGTGATTTCCGCCACCGCGCCGGAAAGCCGCCGGTGGTTGGAATCCAGGTCGGTCGCGCCGTCAAACTCAATCAGGGCGAGCAGTCCCTCCTGCTGGGTTCGGGTCGGCAAGACCACCGCCCGCTTTTCCGAAAGCTCGCAGGCCCGCTCGGCGGCCATGATCACATTCGATGAATTCGGCAGAACCAGCACCTCTTCCACCGCCACCGCCCTGATCCCGGCCAGCAGTTCGGCTGTCGACGGATTCAGGGTTTCTCCCCCGGGGACCACCACCGCGCCCATGCCGGCAAAGAGCGCCTCGAGTCCGCCGCCGCTCCCGACTACCACGACCCCGGTCCGGTGGTCGGCCGCGACCCTGGCCTCCCTTTCGGCGATCTGCTTCCGCATGTCGGCAACGTCAAGGTTGGTCACCTCTCCTGCCCCGGCGAAAACCTCCATCGCCGCTTCCGGATCATCGGTGTGGACATGAACCTTGAGGGTGGCTTCATCGCCCACCACCAGCACCGAATCGCCGAGTTCCTCCAGCCCGGGAATGAACTGCCGGGGGCTGAGCCCGGCCCCGGAGACGATGAAGTTCGTGCAATAGGTAAAGCGGCTGTCCTCATGTTGCGGGTGGGTGATCTGCGCAGCTGCGTGATGCTGGATTTCCGGGAGATCGGTGTCTTCTCCACGCAGCGCGGCCAGCACGCCGGCAAGGATCAGTACGAGACCGTAGCCACCCGCATCAACCACACCCGACTGGGCCAGCACCTCAAGCTGTTCCGGGGTCCGTTCGACCGCTTTCTGGCCGTCAGCGATCGCCTGCTCGAGCACATCGGCCAGAACCTGATCCTGTTCGGCCGGCGTGGCGTCCTGAGACAGCCGTTGCCGTTCGGGTTCGATATGGGCGAGTTGTCGCGAGACCGAATGGGCGATCTCGCGAAAAACCGTGAGCATCGTGCCTTCGGCCGGTTCACGAACCGACGCGTAGGCGGCATCGGCGGCCTTGGCGAAGGCGGAAGCGACCAGCACCGGGTCAACCAGCTCACCGGGCCGCGAGGCAAGCTCCTCTGCCGCCCCACGGACGATCTGGCTGAGAATCACGCCCGAGTTACCACGGGCACCCATCAACGCGGCCCGGGCGAGGGCCGAGACCAACTGGGTGCGGCCGATTTCGTCCAGCGACCGGTCGTTGTCGAGCTGGTCGAGTTCCTCCATCACGGCTTTCATGGTCATCGCCATGTTGTCCCCGGTGTCGCCGTCGGCGACCGGGAACACGTTCAGGTCGTTCACCTCCTGCCGCCGCGCCTCCAGGGACCCGTAGGCGGAGGCGACAACCCGCCGGAATCTCTCAATGCTCGGATCGGACACGACGGATGAGCCTACCGACCCGACCGGCAGCCGTGCAGCAGGGGCAGAAGGTGTGGTCTCTGCGCGCCGTCCGGGAGCTTGACGCTACGCGGACTTGGCGACCTTGTTCGACTTGAGGCAACGGGTACATACGAGGACGCGCTTCTTGCTGCCGCCCTCGATAATGCGGACCTTCTGGAGGTTCGCGTCGAAGCGGCGCCGGGTGGCGACCATCGAGTGGCTCCGGGAATTCCCGAAGCCCGGACCTTTACCGCAGTTGTGACATACACGTGCCATTGGACGGGGCATCCTAGCCGATCCTCCCGCCCACCCGTCTTCCGGTCAGCCGAGAAGTTCGCGGCGGATCTCGTTCATCCGCAGCACCGCACGGGCGGCGTTCGCCCCCGAATCGCGCTTTCCGCCGCCACCGGCCCGGGCCAGGGCCTGGTCCATGCTGTCCACCGTCAATACCCCGAAACCGCAGGGTACGCCGGTATCGAGCTGTACGTTCTGGATTCCACGGGCCGCTTCGCCGCAGACGAAGTCGTAATGGTCGGTTTCGCCACGGATCACCGCCCCCAGACAGGCAACACCCTCATACCGGCCTGAGCGGGCTGCGTAGCTGGCAGCCAGCGGCAGCTCAAAGGCACCGGGAACCTCGAATACGTCGATCGCAGCTTCCGGAATCCCGTCCCGCGCAAATTCTTCCTTTGCCCCGGCGGTCAGGCGCTCGGCGAGCTCCGTGTAAAAGCTCCCGACCACGACTGCGTACCGTCCCTTGGTCTCAGGCATCCTCCCGGCCCTCGCGATCCTGGCTTTTCTCGCTGTCGTGGATCTGTTCGTC
>JBGAOF010000117.1:0-6722 GCA_044221915.1 Solirubrobacterales bacterium | reverse complement strand
AGTTCGCCGACATTGTGGTTGTTGACCGCGATCCGCTCAAGGCGAAGGTCAGTTCCATTGAGAACACCAAGGTCCTGCGGACCATGGTCCAGGGCGAAACGGTCTACAAGCCCTAGGAGAAAGCAATCCGGCCCGCCGGCCGGTTCAGACCACGGCAGTACCCGAGGTCCGGTTCCCCAAGGGGACCGGGCCTCGGTTCATTTCGCCCCGGACCGACGGCAGGGGCCTGCCCGAACCGCGGGTTCAGACCGTGAGCGGATTCGCCGTGGTCGACCCGGCCGGGCGGTCTTTCAGTTCGGCACCGCGACCGACTGTGTCCGGAATCCCGAAGTACTCGAGAACCTGAAGCTCCTGTTCGCGGTTCAGCGGCAAGGATGGATCAACCGCCGGTGCGTTGCGGATCACCTCGCGGTCATGCGGGGTCCAGACCCGCCCCGCAGCCGCCGCACATTCGCGAATCGAAATCGGTACGACCTTTCCGAACCGGCCCAGCTTGGCCAGAATCCAGGCCGGCTCGCCGGAATTGCCGTCAACGAAAAGACCCTCGACCCGGGCGACTCCGTGGCCGGTCATGTCGTCAACGCGGTATCCCTCCCAGGCCTTGACGTCTTCGAGCCCCGGCTGCGGGGACGGTTGTTCAGTCATCGATCTCTCCTTCCAGAATTTCCGCGGCGGCTGACGCCGGATCCAGTTCCCGGCTGACAACCCGATTCAAGAGCTCCACCACACGGGGATCATCCTTGATCGCCGCCTCAAGGCGCCGCCTGAGCCTGCCGGCCGCGATCCCCACCACTTCGCTGCGCAGGTTCCGGGCCCGCCGTTCGGCCAGCATCCCGCCGGCCTCGATCGAGGCCCGATGTTCGGCCACCTTCGCGGCAAGCTCCGCAATCCCCTCGCCTCTGGCCGCTTCGGTACGAAGGATCGGCACCCGCCATTCGCCCGGACCATGCGACAGGGAGAGTGCCCCCCGCACCTCCCGGATCATCGTGTCGGTCATCGGATGGTCGGCCTTGTTGACGACGATGATGTCCGGGATCTCCATCACCCCGGCTTTCAAAGCCTGGATCGAGTCACCCGATCCCGGCATCAGCGCCAGGACGATCGTGTCGGCGTGATCGACGATGTCGATCTCGCCCTGCCCCACCCCGACCGTCTCGACCAGGACGTCATCCTTGCCGGAGGCGTCCATCACCAGGGCCGCCTGCAATGCTGCTTCCGCCAGACCACCGAGCGCCCCGCGGGAAGCCATCGACCGGATGAACACACCCCGGTCGAGGAAATGCTCGGTCAGCCTGATCCGGTCGCCAAGCAAGGCGCCCTGGGTGAACGGACTCGACGGGTCTATCGAGAGCACAGCCACCTGGCGTTCTTCCCTCCTCAGTTCCCCGGTCAGAGCGCCAATCAGGGTGCTCTTTCCCACGCCGGGCGGTCCGGTGAAACCGATCACCCTCGCCTTGCCGGTATGCGGGTAAACCTCCCGGACCAGTTCCCATCCGGCCGGGTCATCCGACTCGATCAGCGTGATCGCCCGGGCGAGAGCCCGCCGGTCCCCGGAAAGCAGACGCTCCGCCAGGGGACTGAGGGAGGTGGCGGCTTCATTCATTGAACCGTCCAGTCTAATTAGACTCACGGCCGGTTTGATCGACCCATTGCTGAACTTCGCCCGCAAGGGCATGCTTGGTCCCAAGTACTTCCGGCTTCTCTGGAGGTACCTGTGGCGCCGGACCCTGACCAGGTCCGGCCGGCGCTGGGAAACCGACGGTCCGGTTTTCTTCGGCCGTGGCCTGCACCTGCAGACGGGCAGGAACGCCAGGATCCGGTTCGGCCGCTGGGTCTGGATCGGGGATGGCACCAAGATCCGCTGCCACGAAGGCGAGGTGGAGATCGGCCCGAAAACCGTCCTCGGCCAGGAATGCACGGTTTCCGCCTACCGCAAGGTGAAGATCGGAGCCGAATGCGTGATCGCCGACCGAACCATGTTCATCGACTTCGATCACGGTGTGGTTGATACGGAGAAGCCGATCCGCGACCAGGGCATTTACATGGAAGATGTGGTCGTCGGCTCCAATGTCTGGATCGGCTACGGCGCCGCGATCCTGCGCGGAGTCACGGTCGGCGACAATTCGGTGATCGGTACCAACGCCGTGGTCACCAGGGATGTCCCTGCCAACGCCGTGGTCGGGGGAGTCCCCGCCAGGATCATCCGAATGCGCGAAGCCCCGGCGGACCTCACCTGGCCGGAGCCGGTGGAACCCGAATCGGGTGCCCCCGGGGTAATGGACCTGCCGTCCGGACAGAATCAATGACCCCCACCGTCTCTCCCCGGGTGAAAACCTAACCCCGGATGTCGGTCGGAGCGACCAGTCCCTCGTAGAGGTCCAGGGTCTGCTGGGCAATCTCGTCCCAGTCGAAAAGGCGGATGTGAGCGAGACCCTCCTCGACCATCCGCTTCGAGAGTTCCGGGTCCCCGAGAACCTGGATTGCCGCTTCGGCGAGATGCTCGGGATCCGAGGCCCGAAAGCGCAGACCGGCCCCCTCGATCGGCACGACTTCCCGCAAGCCGCCGGTGTCGGCAGCGATGCAGGGGCATTCCGAGGCCATCGCCTCGAGCGCGACCAGGCCGAACGGCTCGTAGATGGAGGGCACCACCGTGAGGTCGGCGATCCGGTAGAGCGAATGGAGCACGTCGTCACCGATCCAGCCGAGAAAAGTGCCGTGCTCCATCAGGCCGAGTTCCTCCGCCTGCTTGTGGAGCTCGGCCTCGTGGGTACCCGAGCCGGCGACAAGAAAGCGTGTGTTCGGCAAGGCCCCAATCACGGCGGGCATCGCTTCCAGGGCCAGCTGGAAACCCTTCTCGTAGACGAGCCGCCCGATCAGGAGCACGAGATTTTCATCCGGTCTGGCGAATTCCGATCGCAGCCGGGCCAGTTCCCGGGGATCTTCCTCCGGCAGATCATCCGGATCGATCCCGTTCGGGATCACCGAGATCCGGCCCTCCTCGACACCGAAAATGTCGGCGATCTGCTCACGCATGAAATGGGAACAGGCGATGACTCTCTCGGAGCGGTTGGCGATCCACTTCTCGACCCCGTGAATATGCGACTGAGGATGCTTGTCCACCCAACCCTGATGCCGCCCGTACTCGGTCGCGTGGATCGTTGTGACGAGGGGGGCGTTGAAGCGCCGGGCGAGGTGGTCGCAGGCGCCTGCCACCAGCCAGTCATGACCGTGGACCAGATCAAAATCAAAACCATCACCGAGCTCAACCCCGGCGGCCAGCATGTCCGCGTTCATTCGTTCAACCCAGGTAACGAACTCACCCAGGTCGGTTGGCCGCTCCGGCTCCACGATCCGATGGATCTGAACCCCGGACATATTCTCCTCGATGGTGGCCTGCTCGCCGCCGCGGGTGAGTACATGGACCTCGACCCCAAGGCCGACCAGCGCTTCCGAAAGCTTGCGCACATGGCGGGCCAGGCCACCTTCAATCAGCGGCGGGTATTCCCAGGTGACGATCAGGATGCGAGGCATTTTCCAGGCGTGGGGTTCAGGGAGTCAGGAAGGGGGCAAGCTGGAGATCCGGAGCCAGACCGCGAAGTCTTGGGGTGACGGGTACCCCGGTGTTCGCTGGATCGGATTGTAGGGCCTCAAGCGCATTTTCCGAGTGAGTCACCGCACGATCGAAGGAATAGTCGCCGGCCTGGCCTCTCTGATCAAGGAAAGCCCAGTCGCTCGACTGGACCATCATGAGCTCCCGTGCAGCCCGTCCGGCTTGCTCCCGGGAAAGCCGGGGAATCGCCTCCGCAACCTTCAGTTCGAGACTGCGGGAAGCCCAGGCCATGTCCGCTACGGCCGGTGAATCCCAGGTGTGGAAGTCCTTGTTCTCGCCCCAGGTGGATGCTCTGGGCGGGTCGTTCCGTGCCTGATCTGCGTACTCTGCCGTAGCCTGGTCGAGAGTGATCAGCCCGACACCCTTTGACGCGGCCGTCTCCAGCACCCCGGCGAGCCAGGTCGGGCCTTCCGACCACCAGTGCCCGAGCAGTTCGCAATCGATGGCGAAGGTGATCAAGCCTCGCCGGCCGGTTCTCCGCCGGAACCCGGAAAGCCGCGCCGCTACCTCCCCGAGAAACTCCGCTGCCTGCTCCCTGGCCCGCTCCCGGGCCGCGTCGGCATCGTAGGGATTCCCGTCGATGCGGAAAATCCGCATGCCGTTCATGGACAGCCGGTGAAAATCGAGATAACCAGGCCACGATGGGTAGCCGGTCATGTTCCACAGCCACCCGACTGATGGCCAGTCGATCGTGAAAGCGAGCGGGCCGGCCGCTGTCCGAATCGGGACGAGCGCCTGCTGGTCCTGCTCCCAACGGCTTTGATCCAGGCAGAACCATTCGATGCCGTGACGGGCCAGATCACCTTCGAGCCCGGGGGCATAGGCACATTCGGGCAGCCAGAACCCGCTCGACGGCCCGAAGCGGCGACGGTGGGAGGCGATCCCGGTGCTCACCTGCGCGTCGAGGCCGGCCCGCGTTGCCAGCAGCGGCAGCACCGCGTGAGTGGCCGCAGAAGGGATCAGGGAGACGTTTCTCCGGCGGACCCCGGCAAACGCGGCGAGGGGTTCCCGGCCCGTCGCCTCAAGGAGGGCGGCGGCCTTCTCGTAGCGTTCAAGTTCGGACTGCGCCGCAGCCCGAAATTCCGGTGCCGCACCTTCGACGTCCCGCTTGGCTGACCCGAGCCTGTAGTCGAGCAGGAACCTGACCAGGCGGGATGCGACCCCCTCGGTCTCAAGCTGGTCGGCCAGGACCGGGGTGACCGTCATCGTCAGGTTCCGGGCAACCTCAAGGACCGGCAGATGGGACCGGAGGACCGCGTCAAACAGCCACTCCTCACCGAAAGGGTAGGTGCCAAAGCCCTCCACGTAGGGCATGTGGGAATGGAGGACAATGGCCAGGTCACCGACCGTCGGGTTCCCGTCGGCATCCCGGCCCGGACCCTCAGGCATGGCAGATCGCGAGGAAGTCCAGGGACCTTTCGAGGTCGGTGTTCGTCAGACGGAAGTCCGACGCCTTGATGGCGGGAGTGAACCGGTCGTAGAAGGGCTTGCTCAACCCGAGTGTCTTGTGTACCCGGTCCCAGCCGAGCGAAAGGGCAAGTTCATGGACCTTCAGCCAGCGGACATGATGAAGGCCGAGGATCTCGACCCGGCAGAAATGCGGTTCAAGCAGCGCCCGGTACTCCTCGAGCCGGTACTCCCTGATGTGCCAGGGATTGTCCGATTTCTCCGCCCCCTCGGGGGCAAGGGTGAGGAGGTTCGGTGTCGAGATATATGCGACCGGGGCAATCTCCGCGAAGCCGGCAATCAGTGAATCCGGGTCCTGGATGTGCTCGATTGTCTGCAGGAAGACCACCGCGTCCACCGGCTCGGAAAAGCTCTCGACCAGTTCCCGTCGAAAGCTGACGTTCTCCGTCGTGTATCTGGCGCTGGCGTGCTCGAAGGCTTCCGGGTTCGCATCCACTCCGATCACTTCGGCTGCGCTGCCGCCCAGCAGACCCGATCCGTAACCCTCTCCACAGGCGAGATCCACGACCTTGAGCCCGTTAACCCGGGCGGCGATCCATTCGTAGACCGCCAGGTGACGCCGGTACCAGTAGTTCTCCTCCGGGACGTCCGGCAGGGTTCGCTCGCCGGTCAGTTCGAGGGCCGGAACCCCTTCTGGCTGGTTGTTCTGCATGTACGTGTCGGTCAAGACAGGCGATTCTTCCCTATCTTTGTCCGCCATGCCCGCTTCCCCGAATGCAACACCGGACCACATCAAGGACGTAAACACCCGCTACCACGACGCGGCGGCGGATTCCTACGACGCCAAGTGGGGCATCGATTTCGGTGAAATCGGCCAGGAACAGGTCGGACTGAAGCTGAAGAAAGCCCTCGGAGAGATGCCCGACACGCTCGGTGACACGCTCGAGATCGGCGCCGGCACCGGGTACTTCTCACTGAACCTCGCCAGCCGCGGGTTGATCAGAACTCTCACCGCGACCGACATCTCGCCCGGGATGCTGAAGTCACTCGCCCGGACCGCGGAGGGCCTTGACTTCGCCGTGAACACCGTGGTCACGGAAGCGGAAGTGCTCCCCTTCGAGGACGAGAGCTTCGACACGGTGATCGGCCATGCGGTCCTCCACCACATCCCGGATCTCGACCGGGCCTTTAACGAGTTCTTCCGTGTCTTGAAGCCCGGCGGCCGGGTCGTCTTCTGTGGCGAGCCATCCCGCTACGGTGACCGGCTGGCCGCGGTTCCGAAGCGAACCGGCAGCTTCGTGGCCCCGGTCTGGCGCCGCCTGGTTGGAGCCAGCGTCCTGAAACACACCGAAGAAGAACTGGCCGACGACGAACACAGCCTCGAACGGGAAGTCGATGTGCACGCCTTCGTTCCGGCCGACCTCCGGGCGATTCCGCCGCGATCCGGTTTCATCGACACCCAGGTGAACGGAGAGGAACTTGTCGCCAACATCTGGGGCTGGGGCATGCGTTCGATGGAATCAACCGCGGCCCCGGATACGATCCCTGCCCGCTGGCGCGATTTTGCCTTCAGGAGCTACATCGCCTTCCAGGGGATCGACAACCGGCTTCTCGAACCCCGGCTGCCGGCGGAGCTCTTTTACAACCTCCTCCTCTCCGCCAGGAAACCCGGCTAGGCGCAATCTCCGCCCGGGTGCCGCAGGTT
>JBGAOF010000116.1:0-6829 GCA_044221915.1 Solirubrobacterales bacterium | reverse complement strand
GATGGCTTCGAGGGCAAGGATGACTTGCTCGCCTGGGCGAGCGCCGGAGGCCGCTACGCCCGCTGATCAGGGCGACTCGGTGACGGCGGCGGCCTTCTCGCGGTCTATCCTCGCCTGTTCCTTCGTGGACGGGCGGCCGCCCGTGCCCGGGGCTTGCCCCTTGCCCGACTGTTTCGTCCGGGAGGACCCTGCCTGCCCCGGCCTTTTCGCTTGATTTGCGCCCCCGGCTGGCTGTTGTTTCTTCTTTCCGGCTTTGTGTTTGGCGACCGTGGCATGCTTTTTGGCCATTGCCTCGCTCCTCTGGTCTGCCGTGATCGAATCGGCAAAGGCGGCGATGGCCTCCGCGGTCTGATCGGGGGCCTCGACCTGCGGCGAGTGGCCGACTCCGGGGATCAGCAGGGTCTTGACGCCGGGGATCGCCGCGTAGGCACTGATGGATTCCCGGGCATCGAAAATCTGGTCTTCGCTCCCGAAAATGACCAACAGCGGCTTTCCGCTCCCGGCCAGACGGTCGACCAGGGAGGCCTGATCGGTGAACTCGTCCCCCTTTGTCCCGGACTCGCGATAGGCGGGATAGGTCATGGCCCGGACGTCGGCGATGAACCGGTCGGGAACATCGAAGCCGGGAGCGAAAGCCTGTTCAAGGTTCCGGCGCACCATGAAGTCCGGCGAGATCCGCCACAAAGCCTGACCGAGCAGGGGAACCCGGCTGGCCTTTGCGGCCCCGGAGAGTTCGCCGAAGGAATCGTCCGGAGCTGAGTCAATCAGGACCAGGCCGGCAACCAGCTCCGGTGATTGTTCCTCCAGCGAAGTCACCACCTTTCCGCCAAGGGAATGCCCGACCAGCACTGCCCGAGGAATCTTCAGCGCGGCCAGAACCTGGGCGACAAGGTTCGCCTGGGTCTCGATCGAGTAGTCGGAATCCGGCTTGTCGGAACCACCGTAGCCAAGCAGGTCGATTGCGATCACACGCCGGGAGGTCTCAAGCAGGGGGCCGAGATCGTCCCACCAGTTGATTGCCCCGGCCGATCCGTGGATCAGAACCACCGGCAACTGGCCGGGTTGGCCATCCGCGCCGGTGTCGAGGACCTGTAGCTGGCCGGAAGTGGTCGGGACGAGGGTGGCGCCCGGCACCGTCAGTTCTGCCGATTCGGTCTCGTTGTTGAGCGCAAACGCATTGAGGATGATCAGAATCAGCAGGAGCAGCAGGGCACCGACGAACAGCTTCAGTGGCCAGCCGAGTCGGGCGCCAACGCCCCGGTTTCTGCCTGTGGAGACTTGGGTCATGTCCGGTGTTACCCTAGTCCGGCTTTCGGTCGGGCTGCAAGGTCCCCGTCCAGTCACACGAAAACCGTCAACCGCGGGGTCAAGAAGATGCAGAAGTTCGTAATCCAGGGCGGCGTGCCGCTTTCCGGCGAGATCACCGCCGCCGGCAACAAAAACGCGGCCCTGCCAATACTCGCGGCATGCCTGTTGACCGAGGAGGCCGTGACAATCGCGAATGTCCCGCGGATCCGGGATACCGAAGCACAGATTTCCCTGCTGGCCGCGCTCGGCGTGAGCGTTGACTGGGTCGAGGACAACACCGTACGGCTCTGCGCGAAGGATGTGGAAAGCACGACCCTGGATGAAGGACTCTCGGCTGCGATCCGCGCTTCGTTTCTGCTCGCCGGACCTTTGCTGGCGCGATTCGGCAAGGTCAGCATGCCCCCGCCCGGCGGGGACTTCATCGGCCGCCGGCGCCTTGACGCCCACCTCGATGCCTTCCGCGAGCTCGGTGCCCGGGTCGGTGGCCAGCGCTGGATCGAGTTGAGCGCCCCGCCAGGGGGACTCCGGGCAAAGACCATCTTCATGGATGAACCGTCGGTGATGGGGACCGAGAACGCCTTGATGGCGGCTGCCCTTACTCCTGGCGAGACGACGATCATGAACGCCGCGTCGGAGCCGCATGTCCAGGACCTGGCCCGGTTGCTGGTCAAGATGGGGGCCCCGATCTCGGGCATCGGCTCCAATGTCATGAAGGTGGAAGGACAGGATCGCCTGGGCGGGGCCGAGCACCGGGTTACCCCCGATCACATCGAGATCGCCAGCTTCATGGCCCTTGCCGCGGCCACCGGGGGTGAACTCCGGGTCCGGGAAATCGAGCCGGATGATCTGATCATGATTCGCCGCCAGTTCCGCCGGCTTGGTTTCCAGTCCGTGGTCGAGGGCACGGACGTGATCGTTCCGCCGAGCCAGAACCTGCGCGTTCAGGCCGACGCGGGGGGAGCGATCCCGAAGATCGAAGATGGCCCGTGGCCTGCCTTCCCGGCCGATCTCACCTCGATCGCTCTCGCCCTGGCAACCCAGGCCGAAGGGGAGATCCTGATCTTCGAGAAGATGTTCGAGAACCGGCTCTTCTTTGTCGACAAGCTGGTCGCCATGGGTGCCAGGATCACCCTCTGCGACCCGCATCGCGCGATCGTGAGCGGGCCGACCACCCTCCATGGCGAGCGGGTCGACAGTCCCGACATCCGGGCCGGGATGGCCATGCTGATCGCTGCCCTGGCTGCGGAAGGCACATCGGAAATCGGCAATATCCGCCAGATCGATCGCGGCTACGAAGACATTGATGACCGGCTGCGGTCACTCGGTGCGCATATAGAGCGCGTAGACGAGTAGGGGACCCGTTGATCCGGCCGATCCCCCCAGGAACCCGGGATGTTCTTCCGGACGAGATGCGTGAACTTCGCGCCATCCAGGCGGCCCTGCTCGGGACTTTCGAAGCGGGCGGCTTCAGCGAAGTTCGCACACCGACACTCGAATACGCAGATGCGTTGGAGCTCGGGGACCGGGCCTCGGCCGGGTCCGCCTACCGGTTCTTCGATGAGCGGGGTGAGCTGCTCGCCTTGCGGACAGACATGACGATCCCGATTGCCCGCCTGGTCGCGGACCGCTTCCGGGATCTCGAGCCCCCTCATCGGCTCAGCTATCTCGCCAACGCCTACCGGGCGGTGACGCCACAGCGCGGTGAATTGCGGGAATTCGGGCAGGCCGGTGTGGAACTGATCGGAGTGCCCGGTCACGGCGGAACCGCCGAGGTCGTCGGTTTGCTTGACCGATCCCTCTCCGCGGTCGGACTTGACGAGTCGGTCATTGGCATCGGCCATTCAAGGCTCTGGAGCGCCCTGCTCGAGGATGCCGGTGCCAGCGTCGAGACGATCGCCAGGGCATCCCGGCTGCTGGCCGACCACGACCTCGTCGGTGTGGAGGTTGCCTTGCGTGATTCGGGCGAGCTCGGCAGCGGGGCTGTTGCCGAGGCGGTCGAACTGAGCCAGCTTCGTGGCGGTGTCGAGGTTCTCGAACGTGCCCGGGATCTCGGCGGCAGGAATTTCGCCGCAGCCCTCGGCCGGCTGAGCGGCACTTTTGAGGAAGTTTCGCGCCGCGAAATTGGTCGCGAGGTGCTGCTCGACCTCGGGATGCTGCGGGAAATCGGCTACTACACCGGCTCCACCATCGAGGTCTATGACGCCGCGGTCGGGGACATCATCGGCGGTGGCGGACGCTACGACGGCCTGATGCGCCGGTTCGGCCTGGAACTCCCGGCGGCCGGTTTCACGCTCTACATCGAGCGAATCCACAAGGCCCAGCTGGAGCGCGGGGACGCTGCTTCGCGCGCCAGGGAAGGGGGGACGGGTGGTGCCGGTGTTTGATGAACTGCGTGATCCGGGTGGCAAGCTGAAACTGGCGGTGCCGCGCGGGGCCCTGCTCGGGGAGGTCCTCGATCTGCTTGAACGGGCCGGGGTTGAGACCGCCGAAGTTCGGGGTGACTCACGCTCGCTGGTTTTTGACGGCGGCCCGATCACCCTGGTGACGATGCGCCCGTCCGACGTTCCGACCTATGTCTCGGCTGGCGCTGCAGATGTCGGGATCACCGGCAAGGACGTGTTGCTCGAGCAGAGTGACCGGCCGGTCTACGAACTGGTTGACCTCGGGATCGGACCCTGTCGAATGGTCCTCGCCACCCAGAAGGGCGATGTGGCTCCGACCGAGCATCAGCGTCGGCTCGGAATGATGAAGGTGGCGACCAAGTACAAGCGGATCGCCGAGCAGTATTTCGCCGGTCAGGGCCGGCAGGTCGAGCTGGTCGAGGTCAAGGGTTCGATCGAGTTGGCCCCGCTTGTCGGCCTTGCCGACGGGATTGTCGATCTGGTCGCAACCGGACGAACCCTGGCGGAAAACAACCTCGAGGTGCGCGAGGAAATCCTCAGCAGCACCGGGCGACTGGTCGCCAACCGTGTTTCGTACCGGATCCGTCGTGAGGAAGTGGATGATCTGGCCGCCCGGCTGCGCGCGGTGGCCGACCGAGCACCGGGAGAGCCGTGAGGACCCGCCGGCTCATCTGGACCGAACCCGGCTGGTTGGCAGGGGAGATCCGCGACTATCTGACCCACGAGGCCCGCCAGGTTGACGTCAGCGAAATTGCGACGGAAGTAGCACGGCGCGGGGATTCCGCCCTGCTTGACCTGACCTCGAGATTCGATGCTCCGGATGCGGACCACTTGAACCTCGCAGTGAGCGTCGACGAAGCACGCCTCGCGCTCCGGGACCTTGATCCCGTGATCAGGGGGGCCCTTGAAATCGCCGCCGCCAACGTTCGTCAGGTGGCGGCCGCCCAACTTGGGGCGGGAGAGAGAGTGGTGACCCTGCCGGAAGGCCATACGGTCACCGTCGGAGAGGTCCCCGTGGGAGCAGCGGGCATCTACGCTCCCGGCGGCCGTGCTTCCTATCCTTCGACCGTTGTCATGGGCTGTGTCACCGCCCGGGTTGCCGGGGTTGACCGGGTCGTGCTTGTCGCCCCGCCCGGCCCGGATGGCAGGATCAACCCGGTCACCCTGGCCGCGGCGGCATTCTGCGAAGTCGATGAGATCTTCTGCGTCGGGGGAGCCCAGGCCATCTTCGCCCTGGCCCGCGGCACCGAAACCATCCGGCCCGTCGATGTCATCGCCGGACCCGGCAACGCCTGGGTGCAGGCCGCAAAACGCGAGGTGTTCGGTGAGGTCGGGATCGACTCCCTCGCCGGACCATCGGACCTGACCGTGGTGCTCGACCGCGAGAGCGACCTTCGCTGGGCCGCCTTGGATCTTTGTGCGCAGGCCGAACATGGGGAGGAGAGCCCGCTGGTCGTGATCGCCACCAGGCCGGGGCTGCTGGAGCGGCTCGAAGCCGAGATCGAAACGGTCACCTCCGCAGAGCCGACGGTGAACAACTGCAAGCTGGCGATGGTGGAGGCTCCTTCGGCGGCCGACGCAATCGAGCTTGTCAACCGGCTCGCCCCGGAGCATCTTGAGCTGATGGGTGAGGACTCGGTGGCGCTGGCCGGTGCGGTAAGGACCGCAGGCTGCGTTTTCACAGGCCCCGAATCGGGCACCGCTTTCGGGGACTATCTGGCCGGTTCCAACCACGTGCTTCCGACCGACGGGACTGGCCGGATTTTCGGCCCGCTTTCACCCGCCACCTTCCGACGGGCAACTGCGCGGGTAAGCTTGGACGCGGAATCGGCCGGCCGACTGGCCGGCCCCCTCAATGCGCTGGCCCGCGCCGAGGGGTTGCCGGTTCACGGGCTGTCGGCAACGGCCCGAGCCAACGAACCCGCACTCGACCAGGCTCTCGGTGACCGGGCGGGAATCCGCCGCTACGGCAGCTCGACGGTGCCGATGGACGAGGCCTGCGCCGAGTGCTCGTTGGACATCTCGGGACGGGCGCTCTCGGTCTTCCGGGGAGAAATCCCGGTCACCTCGATCGCCAATTACGAAACCGAACTGACCGAGGAATTCTTCCGGGCGGTGGCCGGTGGGGCGAAGATGACCCTGCACATCGACATTCGCTACGGATCAAATGTGCACCACATGATCGAAGCGGCATTCAAGGCCTTCGCCAGGGCCCTCAGAGTGGCGATTTCGATCGATCCGGAAGAAAAGGGCGTGCCCAGCACCAAGGGCACGCTGAGCGGTTGAGCGCCGGCGGCGCGACCATGCAGCCAGGCCCGCAGATTGCGGTCCTCGACTACGGGATGGGGAATCTCCGGTCGGTCGAAAAGGCCTTGGAACGGGTTGGGGCCAGGCCGATCGTGACCGCGGAGGAATCCGTTATCTCGGGCGCTGACGGAGTGATCCTCCCCGGGGTCGGTGCCTTCCCGAAGGCGATGGAGCGGATCCGGGACCTCGGTTTCGACGAAATGCTGAACGGGGCGGTTGCTCGGGGCATCCCGGTTCTGGGAATCTGCCTTGGCCTGCAGCTCCTCTTCGAATCATCGGTCGAACAGGGCGGTGCCGAGGGGCTCGGATTGCTCGAAGGTCACGTAGTCGAGGTGCCGGCCGGGGGTCGCAAGATCCCGCATATCGGCTGGGCGGAGGTCAGATGGGCAAAGCCTGACCCCCTGAACAACGGCCTTCGGCCCGGCGAACCCTTCTACTTTGTTCATTCGTTCGTGGCCCGGCCCTCCGACGCCGAATTGATAGGCACCGCGTCATATGGTGGCGAGTTCGCCTGTGTGGCCGGAAAAGGCAGGGTGTGGGGCGTCCAGTTCCACCCCGAAAAATCGAGCTCGGCCGGACTTCGAATGCTCAACAACTTCAACGAGATCTGCGTTGGAGCTGAATCGTGATCCTCTACCCGGCGATCGACATCCTTGGCGGCAAGGCCGTCAGGTTGCTCAAGGGCGAGTATGACCAGAAGACGCAGTACTTCGATGATCCGGTCGACGCGGCCCGAAACTGGGCCGATGGCGGGGCGGAATTCATCCACGTCGTGGACCTTGACGGGGCGAAGAGCGGGAAGCCGGTCAACC
>JBGAOF010000115.1:0-6913 GCA_044221915.1 Solirubrobacterales bacterium | reverse complement strand
CACCATGCGGCGGGCGATGAACCGTGGGTCCTCGCCGCCTTCGATCATCACCGCCAGGTAGTAGAGGGAGGCATCCGGATCCGAACCACGCGTTGCCTTGATCCAGGCAGAGATGTAGTCATAGTGATGGTCACCGCCCTTGTCGTAGGCGATCGCCTGCGCCTGCAAAGCGTCTTCGACTTCGGAGATGCCAGCCTTGCCGCCTGCCGCGGCCAGCCTCTCCAGGGCCGACAGCGCGGCGCGCGCATCACCGGAAACCCGCTCCGCCAGCAAAGTCAGCGCTTCCGGCTCGACCTCCACCAGGCCGGCCACGCCACGTCCGGAGTCGGCGAGGGCGCGGTCGAGCAGAATGCGGATTTCCTCCGGGCCGAGCGGCTTGAGCTCGTAGATCTGGCTACGTGAAATCAGGGCCGGGTTGACCTCGAAGTAAGGGTTCTCGGTAGTCGCCCCGATCAGGGTCAGCACCCCGCTCTCGACCGCTGGTAGCAGCGCATCCTGCTGGGCTTTGTTGAAGCGGTGGATCTCGTCAAGAAAGAGAACCGTTCGCCGTCCGAACTGCTGGCGGTCCCCGGCCCGCTGGATCACCGCCCGGATCTCGGCCCGGCCCGCGTTGACCGCTGATTCCTCCTCGAAGGCCCCGTCGGAGGTGGCGGCGATGATCCGTGCCAGGGTTGTCTTGCCGGAGCCAGGCGGGCCGTAGAGGATCGCGCTGTGCGGGCGGCCCGCCTCCACCGCTCCCCTGAGCGCGGTCCCGGGGGCAAGAATGTGGTCCTGTCCCACAATCTCGTCGAGCGCGGCCGGACGCATCCTGGCGGCAAGGGGCGCGTCGGGGCCAGCCTGCCCGGTAGCGGCACCGGCAGGTTCGACCTCACCTGAATCAAAGAGCTGGTCGGACATCAGATGGGATTATTCCGGTCGTGAGCCCGATCGAGATTGCAATCCTCCTGGTCTGGTCCTTCACCGTTTCCTTCGCGGGGGGGATGGTCGGGCTGGTGCTGGGCAACCTGAGGCTGCCAGTCGTTGTGTGGCTCGGCACGAGTACGGCGGCCGCCGCCGGGGCAAATGTGGCGATCTCAGGGCTTGCCGCACTCACGGCGACCGTCGTGCATGTGAGGAACGGCCGGCTCGACCCACGGCTCTTCCTCTGGATGGCTCCGAGCTCGTTCGTTGGTGCGGTGGCGGGGGGATTGCTTGCCGGGATCCTGCCGGAAAGGATTCTGCTCGGCGCGATCAGCGTGGTGGTGCTTTACGGGTCGCTGGAAGTCTGGCGCTACCACCGGCCAGCGGCGGAACAGCGGAACGGGGAACCCGACCTGCGGAAGCTCGTGACGGAAGCGGTCCTGATTGGTTTCGGGGTCGGTTTGCTCGGTGGTTTCGTTGGTCTGATCCTCGGCTCGCTGCGCCTGCCGGCGATGCTCAAGTACCTGGGGATGTCCCCGCAGAAGGCGGTCGGCACCAATTCTGCGGTCGGGGTCATCGTGGGGATCGGTGGTCTGGCCGGTCACCTGCCGGCTGGCATCGACTGGGACATCCTCCTGCTCGGGGCCACCGCCGCCATCCCTGGCGCCGCGTTCGGTGCGAGGCTTACCGGACGCCTCCCCGAGCGAACCCTGCTGGGGACGATGGCGGCGATCCTCTTGGTCACTGGTCTGGTCATGGCGGGCCAGGCGATTCTCTGACCGGGCGGTGCGGGAACGGGATGATCCGGGACCGGACGATGCGGGGCCGGGCCGCTGCCAGTGCTCAGGAACCGACCCGACAGCGATGCTTCAAACAGCCAGAGCGGTGGATGCCCGAAACGCCGGGCGGCTCAGACAGTCGCCCCAACCGCGTGGTCGTGAATCTGCTCAAGGATTTCGGTGATGCCGAACCGGCGTTCCCAGGCCGGGTAGTCGCGCTCGAATTCGCCGAGATCGGAGATCCACCAGCGGTGGTCACCGATCCGGTTTTCATCGCTCATCGTCCAGTCGAGCTCCCGGCCGGCGATCTTTTCCGACTCGGCGATCGCCTCCAGCATCGAGCAGTTGCTGCCGCGGCCGCCGCCGATGTTGTAGACCGCCGCGGTCCGTGGTGCTTCGGCAAACTCGAGAAAGGCGGCGACCAGATCATCGCAGTGGATGTTGTCGCGAACCTGTTTTCCGCCGTAGCCGAACACCGTGTAGGGGCGGCCGGTGACCACGCATTTCATGAGGTAGGCGAGAAAGCCGTGAAGTTCCGCCCCGGCATGCTGCGGGCCGGTCAGGCAGCCGCCCCGGAAGCAGACCGTGGGCATCCCGAAGTAGCGACCGTACTCCTGAACGAGCAGGTCGGCACTGGCCTTGGACACCCCGAACAGCGAATGGGTCGAATGGTCGATCGACATCGATGTGTCAATCCCGCCGAAGTACTCGTGGTCCTCGGGCAGCTCCAGCCTGGTTTCGGTTTCGATCAGGGGCAGCCGGTTCGGCGTGTCGCCGTAAACCTTGTTGGTGGAACAGAAAATGAACGGGGCATCGGGCGCGTGCTCGCGGGCAGCCTCAAGCAGGTTCAGGGTGCCGATCGCATTGACCGAGAAATCAGTCTGCGGCTCCCGGGCCGCCCAGTCATGCGAGGGCTGGGCCGCCGTGTGAACGACCAGATCGACATCCCCCCGGGAAAACACGTCCCCTACCCCTTCGGCGTCACGGATGTCGAGTTCGATCCCCTCGAATTCCTCAAGGGTCGAGGCGAGCCGGTTGCTGACCGGCCGGGTCGATGCTTCCGGGCCGAAGAAACGGGCACGCATGTCGTTTTCGAGGCCGATCACATGCCAGCCGGCTTCAACAAGGTTGATCACCGACTGCGATCCGATCAGTCCACCGGACCCGGTCACTACTGCGGTCTTCATCGGGCCATCCTGGCCGGGAGGGGGAAAGGCATGCTCATAAAGCTAACAACAAGCGGAACCGGCCAGTCGGTGCGTTCAGCGGCGCTCCGCCGGAGAGCTGCCCGACCCGCCCTGCCCCAGTGCCTCACCGATTCGTTCGCGGTCGGAATCAATCCATTCGTGGATATCGGCAAGCACGCATTCCGCGTCGCGCCGGGGACGCCATCCGGCATGCTCAAAAAGGGAGGTGCAGTCGGAGAGGTAAACCGGGACATCCCCGGTCCGGTCCTCGGCAACCGACCCGACCGGGATCTGGTTGCCGCTCAACCGGGCGCAGATCGCCGTCGCTTCCCGCAGGGAAAGACTGATCTCCCGGCCGCCACCGACGTTGAAGGTTCTGCCCGACCAATGTCCGGGATCATCCAGCTGCATTTCGATCAGCTCGACGAGAGTAACCGAAGTAGGAAAGCGGCTTTTCGAACTCATGGGCGAGCATCCAGTGGGTGAAGACCCCTTGATCGACCTTGCCCATCTGCCAGGGGCCTCCGACCACACCACAGCGGTTGATCACGTATGGCACCCCGAAATGAGCGCCAAACTCGGCGCAGAGGAACTCGGCCGAGAGCTTGGTTGTCCCGTAAAACGTTCTGGCCCCGGCCAACGGCATCTGCTCGGTCACTCCCCGGGGGCTCCAGCCCGGAGATGGCTGCTCGGCTGCGAGCTCAAACCGGGTCTCGCCTTCGATCAGGGCGGCCGCCCGCAGGCCGGCCATCGGGTACACCCGGCTGGTCGAAAGAAAGACAAACTGGCAACCACTACGCCGGGCAAGTTCAAGGCAGTTGTAGGCGCCGACCAGGTTGGTCTCGAAAACGAAGGATGAATCACCGTCGGTTCCCGACATCACCGACGGCTCGGCCGAGCACTCGACCAGCACGTCAATGTCATCGAACCGTGCCAGGTCGGCAGGATTCCTGACGTCACCGCGGACGAATTCCACCCCGGCCGCCGCCAGCCGTTCCAGATTCAGCCCGGACCCCCGCCGGTAGAGATTGTCGAGGGCGATCACGTGGCTTCCGGGATGGCTTCCGGCCAGGGAGACAGCGAGGGTCGAACCGATGAACCCGGCGCCCCCCGTGATCAGAATCTTGGCCGGAGTGCCCATGGACGCCGGAGCCTAGTCGGAATCGGCAAGTGGGGCGATTGCGATACTTGGCCGGATGAAGGCCCCGGAACTGCTGCAGGAACTGATCCGTTTCAACACCGTGAACCCGCCCGGTAACGAGGGGCCTGCGCTCCGCTACCTGACCGGTTTGCTGGAACCGGCGGGCTGGTCCTGCAAACTGCTTGCCAAGGTGCCGGAAAGACCGAATCTCGTCGCCCGGCTGAAGGGAACCGAACCCGGCCCGAACCTGGCCCTGATAAGCCACGTGGACACGGTCCCGGCGAACCCGGACGAGTGGAGCCGTGACCCCTGGTCGGGCGATCTCGTCGACGGCTACATCTGGGGCCGCGGGGCGCTAGACATGAAAGACCAGGTTGCGGCCGAGGTCGCGGCCTGTGTCAGCCTGGGAGCCTCCGGCTGGCGGCCCGCCCGGGGTGATCTCCTGCTGGTCGTCGCCGCGGATGAGGAAACCGGCGCCCACTACGGGGCCCGCTGGCTTTGTGAGGAGCAACCGGATGAGGTCCGTTGCGAGTGGGTGGTGAACGAGGGGGCGGGCGAGCTGCTGGATTTCGACGGTCGCCGGCTTTTCACCCTGTCGGTCGGCGAGAAGGGCACCTTCCGTTTCACCGTGGTCGCCGAAGGCGAAGCGGGCCACGGCTCGATCCCCCGGGTCGGTGACAACGCGTTGCTGAAGCTCGCGCCGGCGCTGGCCAACGCGCACCGGCAGCCGCCGCACGAATCAACCCCGGATACCGATCTTTTCCTTGAACGCCTGCTCGGTCACCGGCCGGCCGACACGGAGACAGCCCTGCGGGAGATCGAAGCGATCGACCCGCTTGTCGCCCGGCTCCTCGCCGACCCGATGCTCGGTGTCACCCTCGCCCCGACCATGGCGAAGGCCTCCAGCCGCGAGAACGTGATCCCTTCCCGGGCGGAGCTCGTGATCGACTGCCGGACCCCGCCCGGCATGACCGGCGATCAAGCCAGGCAGCGGATCAATTCCGTGCTCGGCACCGGTGACTGGCGGATCGAGTTCAACGACCCGGTGGTCGGCAACCGTTCCGATTACGGTGGACCGCTGGCCGAAGCGATCGAGGAGTGGGTGGGGTCCGTCGAGCCGGGGGCAGAAGTCCTGCCCCAGGTCATGCCCGGATTCTCGGACAGTCACTGGTTCCGGAAGGCATTCGGGGCGACCGTTTTCGGTTTCGCGCCGCAACGGATGAGCCTGGCCGAGACCAAGCCCCTGGTCCACGGGGCCGATGAACGGATCACCGTCGAGGACGTCGAACTGATGGAGAACCTCTACTCGTGGCTGCCGCCGCGGCTGCTGGGCCGGGCTGGGTAGGCTTCCTGATCCATGTTCACTCGCATAGATCACATCGGTGTCGCCGTTGAGGACCTCGACGCCGCAATCAAGCTTTACGAGCGGAACTTCGAGATGGAGCTCGTTCACCGCGAAACAGTCGAATCTCAGGGGGTCGAGGCGGTGCTGCTCGACGTCGGGGACGGCCATGTCGAATTGCTGGCACCGCTCGGCCCGGATACCCCGGTCGGCAAGTTCATCGCGAAGAAAGGGCCGGGTATCCACCACGTCGCCTACGCGGTCGAGGACATCGACGCCACCCTGGCCTCGCTGAAGGATCAGGGAATGAAACTGATTGACAAGGAGGCCCGGACCGGGATCCGCCAGAGCCGGGTCGCCTTTCTGCATCCGGCCGCGACCGGTTCGGTCCTGACCGAGATCGTCCAGCCCGCGGAGGACCACTGATGGCATCCGAGCGAGCCGAGATCGAGATCGGTTTTGACGGCGGTCAGGTTATCCCGGCCCGGCTTACCGCAGACCAGGTCAAGTCCCTGCGGAAGGCGATCGGTTCGGGCGAGAGCCCACACGAGATCGAGACCGAGGAGGGCATCCTCCTGATTGATCTCGGCAAGGTCATTTTTGTGCGGATCTCCTCCGGCGGGAAGACGATCGGCTTCTGATCCCCGTTCCGCCGCAGGTTCAGGGATTGCCGAGCAGCTTCAGGTATTCGGCCCTGCGGACGAAGGTCTGTTTCATCTCGTCGGTAATGCGACTCAGGAACTCCCGCCGGTAAAGGTCGTCGGTCAGCATCGAGATCGCGAAGTAGAGGCCCGTGAACGAAGCGATCGCGGTCGCTACCCGGAGCAGTTCCCGGGTCATCGCCGCCTCCCGCCCGGCCAGTTGAAACTCGAAGAGCACGTCGGCGGGCCGGGTTGTCCAGCTGGTAACCGTCTCCGAACCGATCGTCAGGAGCCCGAAAACCACAAAGAAGACCGCTACCGCCAGCGCGACCAGCAGCACCTGAAGCGACTGACTGACGAACATCACCAGCCCGACGTTGAATCGCTGGCGCGGCTTCAGGGGAGGCCCCCCGGCCCCGGCCTGTTGCTCAAGGTTGGCCACTTCTTTCGGAATGCGGGCGATCAGGAAACCGGAACCGAGCAGCATGAAAAGCGCGACCAGCAGCAGGAGCGACGCATCGGGCAGCTGGCTGAATACCTGCCAGAGCTCCGGGGTCAGGAACAGAATCAGGGAGAAGATCATCAGCAGCGGCACCGCCTTTACAAGCAACCCCAGGGAGCGTGAAAGCTCATCGAGCAGCCGGGTCATCGCCCACCCGATGATCGAGATGACTCCAAAGCCGACCACGCCGAGAATGACCAGCAGCAGCCCCAGGTTGAAGAGCGCGGTAAGGCCGGCAATTCCCCAATGTCCCGAGATCAGCCCCGGAAGCAGGGCCGGGACGATCACGAATGCCGACAGCTCGATGTAGCCGACGCGCCGGGGGAGTGAAAAGAACCGGCGGCCTCGCAACCGGTTGATCACACCAACGGCGAGGACCAGAAAAGTGAGGCCAACCAGGACCGCTGCCAGATTCCCGAGC
>JBGAOF010000114.1:0-6950 GCA_044221915.1 Solirubrobacterales bacterium | reverse complement strand
ATCACATTGCCCTGCTTCGCGGTCGCAAACGCCTCGGCCTGATGGGAGTAGAGCTGCCTGATCCCGCTCCGCACCAGGGCCGATGCGAGGCCCGGGTCAAGGTCGGCGGGCAAGGCTTCCAGCCGCGCTTCGGCCGCTGCTTCCGAAGCCTTCCGGACGATTCTGCCGTCCCTTGATGCCTGGTCAATCGCGATCGACCAGGGTTCGGCAAGCAGTGATTCAGCCATCGGACCGGATCGGCGCAGCGTCGCGATCCGCGGCCGGCTCACGACGGATCTCCTCGGCGATTCTCAGGCCCGGATCAACCTCGGATTCACCGAGCAGGGCCGCCCGCACTTGAAGGAAATCCCTTGTCCCCGCCACGTCATGAACCCGTAGCAGGCGTCCCCCGGCATCGATCCCGAAGGCGAGCGCCGCCAGGGTGCCTGCGCCCCGGCCGGAAGGTCGCCGGTGGGTGATCGCCCCGATGAAGTCCTTGCGGGAAACCGCCAGCATCACCGGACAGCCCAGGCCGGTCAGGGCCGGCAGGCCGCGCAGGCTGTCCACGGTCTGGCGGGGCGTCTTGCCGAAGTCCGGGCCGGGGTCGATCACGACCTGCTCCCGGGCGATCCCGGCCCCTTCCAGGGTCCGCAGCCTTTCGGTGAAGAATCTGACCTGGTGGGCGGTGATCCCGTCCGGGTAGGCGGATTCATCCCAACGCTGGGTCTTCGGTTCAACCACGGTGTGCATCAGCACCACCCCGGCGCCGGCTTCGGCGGCCACCCCCATCAGCTCGCGGTTGCCACCGCCACTGATGTCATTGATGATCGCCGCGCCGGCCTCGAGCGCCGCCCTGGCGACAGCGGGCTTGTACGTATCGACCGAAATCACTGCGCCGGCCGCGGCGGCGGCCTCCACCACCGGCACGATCCTCCGGATCTCCTCGTCAGCAGCGACCGCGGGCCGGTTCGTCACATTCGATTCACCGCCGATCTCGATGATCCCCGCACCATCTTCGAGATGCCGCTCAACCTGGTGGATTGACCCGACGGTTGAACGGTCACCGCGGTCCGAAAAGGAGTCGGGCGTGGCGTTGATCACCCCGACGATCACCGGGCTGTCGACATTGACCTCGCCTCTGGCGGTGCGTAGGGTTGCCGGGAATGAGGTCACAAACACGATGCTAGACACCTTTGACTACCGGGACTTCGCCACGAGCGAGATCAGCCGCAAGCTGCGGGGAATGGTCAGCGTGGTGATCCCGACACGCAACACCGCAGGCACGGTCGCGGCGACCGTGGCCGAGCTGATGATCCTCGCCGAGGACGGCCTGGTCGGACAGATCCTGGTGGTTGATGCAGACTCGCCGGATGGCACCGCCGCGGTTGCCCGCAGTGCCGGAGCAGAGGTCCGCTCCGAGAACGAATTGATGCCGGAGTTCGGCCCCTGCCGCGGCAAGGGCGACGCCATGTGGCGGGCGCTCGACGCCGTCAAAGGGGAGATCGTGGTCTACGTCGACGGTGACATCGCCGATTTCGGACGGCACTATGTCACCGGTCTGGCCGGCCCGTTGCTCGATCCCCGTCGGCACTTCATCAAGGGCCGCTACGAAAGGCCATTCCGCTACGGCGAGAACGAGGAACCTTCCGGGGGCGGGCGGGTGACCGAACTCGCCGCCCGACCGCTGCTGGCCCGGCTCGCGCCGGAGTTGCTCGCCTTCGACCAGCCGTTGGCCGGGGAGGTTGCGATCCGCCGGGATCTGGCCGACAGGATCCCGTTCGCCTGTGGTTACGGCGTCGAGATAGCGATGCTGCTTGACGTCTGGGACCGGGTCGGAATCGGTGGCATGGCCCAGGTTGAACTCGGCACCAAACGAAACGCCCATCAGTCCCTGGCGGCCCTCGGCGAGATGTCGGCGGAAGTGATCGCCGCTCTTGCGGCGACCCTGGAGCGAAGCGGACGGGAAGACACGGGCTCAATGAGCCTGGTTGAGGGTAGCGGCAGCGACACCGTCTTTCGACCCGCCTTCGCCAC
This sequence comes from Solirubrobacterales bacterium, assembly GCA_044221915.1. Taxonomy (GTDB): domain Bacteria; phylum Actinomycetota; class Thermoleophilia; order Solirubrobacterales; family 70-9; genus 67-14. The sequence goes on along the minus strand of JBGAOF010000114.1, from coordinate 4,937 downwards.
CCTGGCCACTTCCAGATAGCCTGAGCCGTCGATGAGCCTGCGCTGCGTCTACACCGACCTTGACGGCACCCTGCTCGGGGCCGGAGCGTCTCTCTTTACCGATGAGGACGGCAACTTCTCGATGGCCCAGGCTCGGGCGCTCGAGGCCTGTTCGCGGGCCGGGGTGGAGGTCGTGATCATGTCCGGACGCCGTCAGGTCCAGGTTCACGAGGACGCCCGCATCATTGGCCAGACTTCCTTCATCTTCGAGGCCGGGTCGGCTTTCTCGATCGACCGGGAGATCACCCTGATGACCGGCGATTTCCAGCACGAGCCGGGCAGCACTGTGGTCGAGCAGATGGAGCGGCGCGGGGTTCCCGAGTTGCTGCTCGGCGCCTTTCCCGGCCGGCTCGAGTTTCATGAGCCATGGCATCTCAATCGTGAGATGTCTTCCCTCTTCAGGGGCGACATCGACCCGGACGAGGCGAATCGGATTCTCGAGGAAAACGGCCACGGCGACCTGCGGCTGCTTGACAACGGCGCGATCCACCGGCGGATGCCCGGCATCGAACAGGCCCACTGCTACCACCTGGTTCCGAAGGGTGTCTCGAAGGCCGGGGCGGTCGCGGCCCATGCCCGCGCCCGAGGTTACGCGACCGGGGAGACGATCGCGGTCGGAGATTCACTGGAAGACCTGGAGGTCGCCCCTTCGGTAGGCAGGTTTTTCGTCGTCGCAAACGGTCCTGAAAAGGACCCCGGGGTGAGGGAGGCACTTGGCAGATACCCGAACGCCACGGTGACCGAGGCACGCAACGGCGCCGGCTTCTACGAAGCAGTGGTCAGCTCGTTGATGGGCGCCTGACCGGATTCCCGGCCCGGCCAGCAGTTGCCCGGCGACAGCCCCCCTGATCCGGCGACAGCCCCCCTGATCCGGCGACAACCCCCTGATCCGGCGACAACCCCCTGATCCGGCGACAACCCCCTGATCCGGCGACAACCCCCTTGACCATCTAGGATCAAGACATGGCTGACGCAACGGTTGCTGAGGAGGAGTACCTGCAGACCATCTTCTGGCTGATGGAGGCTGGCCTGCCGATCACAGGCGCGAACATCGCCAAGGCCATGCAACTTTCACCGCCGACCGTTCACGAGATGATCAAGCGTCTCGAAAAGGATGGCTATGTCACCCGAAGTGCTGACAAGATCCTTCACCTGACCGAGGACGGACGCGCCGAGGCCGAGAAAATCACCCGCCGCCACCGGATGATCGAACGCTTCCTGACCGATGTGCTCGGGATCCCCTGGGATGAGGTCCACGAGGAAGCGGAGCGGCTGGAACACGCAATGTCCCCCGTCCTTGAGGAACGGATGCGGGCGGCGATCGGGGAGGCAAGCACCTGCCCCCACGGCCATCCGATCGATGGCGTGCGCGAGCAGGGGGCCCCGCTTGCCGACGTTGAGCTCGGCGCAAGGGTCGTGGTACTCCGCTTCGAAAATGAGGCCGAGAGCCTGCTCCACTACTTGATGGATATCGGTCTCTACCCGGGGCTGGAGGCGACCGTCGCCGCGAAGGACGATGAAACGGTCCTGATCGAGTCGGCCGACCGCAAGCATGAGGTGACCCGCACCGTCGCCGAAACGGTCACGGTCCGGGCCGACCCGGCCCCGCCGCCCAGGGCCGCGCTCCCGGATCAGCTGGTGATCTCGGACGATCGCTACGGCCGCTGACCCATCCCCACCAGAAAAAGGGCTGACGCAGGTTTCCCCCCTCACAGAGGGGGTGCCGCAGCTTTGCCACCGTGCCGGTGGAAAACCTGCGGCACCCTTGGGGGTTGGGGCAACCTGCTTCAGCCCTGGGGCAGGCAGGAGGCGATGCGGCCGATGCCTTCGTCCATGTGCTCGGCGGGGACCGAGGCGAACGAGAAGCGGAGGCTGTTCCGGCCCCCTTCGAGCATGAAGTCGGTTCCGGGAACGAATGGCGCACCCGCTTCCTTCGCCCTGGCGGCCAGCTCCACCGTGTTGCGGTCTTCGGCCAGATCCGCCCAGAGGAAGTAGCCGCCCCCGGGCAGCACGAAAGAGGCTTCGGGGATGTGCCTGCCCAACGCTTCAACCAACGCGTCGCGACGCTCCTTGAGGGCCGGCTTGACCCGGGCGATGTTCTCGTCCAGCACCCCGGACTGGCAGAGCTCCAACACCAGTGAACCGGCCAGCATGTTCGGGGAGATGTAGTTCTCGTTCGCGACCCGGGCCAGTTCGGCGATCGGTTCGGGGGGGCCGGCCAGATACCCGACCCGGACTCCCGGACTCACGGTCTTCGAAAAGGACGATGCGTGGATCACCTTTTCGGCCCGGTCAATCGAAAGCATGGTCGGAGGCAGTTCCCCGCCGAAAGGCAGCTCCCGGTAGGGGTCGTCCTCGAAGATCCAGAAGTCATGCTCGGCCGCCAGGGCAACCAGGCGCCGTCGCTTCTCCTCCGAGAGGGTGCAGCCCGCCGGATTGTGGAAGTTGGGGATGATGTGGGCAAGCCTGATCGGGCCCTCTTCAAGCGCTCGTTCGATCGCATCGACATCCACGCCGTCTTCCTCGAGGGCGACCGGAACGAACTCGACCCCGAGCTGCTTGAGCAGCAGCAGGGTCCGGTCGTAGCTTGGCTGTTCGACAACCACCCGGTCGCCGGGACCAAGCAGATACCGGAAAAGCATCGCCCCGGCTTCCAGTGAGCCGTTGGTGGTCAGCACCTGTTCGGCGGCGATCCCGTGCCGGCCGGCGATCCAGGCGCATAGACCGGGGTGACCGATCCCGGTTCCGTAGGAGAGGGCCTTCTGCCAGTCTTCATCCAGGGCTCTTGCGGTCGCAACGCGAACCTCCTCGACCGGAATCAGGTCGGGACTGGGGGCACCTCTGGCAAAGCTGATCGTCTCGGGCATCGGATTCTCCGGTCGGCCCGTGGTGGTTCCCGCACAGAGCGGATGTCACGGGGTTTTCAGGAACGCAAGATCATAGCGACGCTCACTGACCGGCCCCGAAACGGAAAACCCGGATCAGGTTGGCTCCATCCCGGAACCGGGAGCTGGGCAACACCACCCCGACGTACTGATTGCCGGCGGAAGTCCACGGCCTGGCGGTCGCCACGATGCGGCCGTTCAATGAGATCGCCACGGCCTCCGGCATCTCCCCGCCGGTCGGCAGCAGCTGTGCCTGGAAGTAGGCAGGTATCTCCCCGGAAGACCGATCGACGTTCTCGTACAGGGTGGGATCGGTTGCCCGGTAGGCAACCTCGACCAGGCCATACGGTTTACCTCCCAGCAGGTTCGCGTGGCCACCGGGGGCAAAGAAGGACCGCCCGAAACGTCTCACCAGGTAGTTGCTGGCCTGCCTTTCCTGAGAACGGACCCGTGAAAGGTCCATGCTGGCGGAGCCACCGATCGTGCCGACCACATCGGCTTTCGCCCTGAGCGCCAACTTGCGCCGCCCGGTCAGATCCCGGCCTTCCATGCCGGGCAAGGCCCGAAGGCCCAGGGTCGCCATGATGGTCGGGACGATATCGCGGCCGTCCACCGTCCCTGTGACCAGCTTTCCCCGCTCCTGGCCGGGGAACTTGATGAAAAGCGGAACCGGAACCACCCAACCGGCGTTGCGAATGTCGAGGATGCGGCGGCTGCCGTTCGGCTGAAATCCGGCTCCGTGGTCGGCGGTGACGATGAAAATCGACTCGTCCCAGGTACCTTCCGCCTTCATTCGGGCGACGAGACGGCCGAGTTCCCGGTCGGTGAACGCAAGCTGAAGCAGCATCTGCTGGGCGTTCCGATCGTTCTCACCGCCGGTGGGCGGATTGATCAAAAGAGGATCCGTGGAGGGGCGCAGCTCGTCATAGGTGGTTCCATCCGGCGAATAGATCCAGTGGACATGCGGCAACGCGATGTGCAGGACGCTGAGCGACCTCTGCCCGCCAGGCAATTTCGCGTTGAATTGGCGGAAGGCTTCGCGGCGGCCCTCCCGGTATTCGCCCCAGGGTTGGGGAAAGAGACTCGAGAAAGCCCGGGCGACGCGTTCGTCGAGTCCGCCGGGAACCAGGTCGGCCGTGCTGAAAGGATCGTCAACCCCGACCGCCCGGCTCAGCGTCGCGGACAGCTTGGTCCCGAGTCCCCATTGCGAAGGGCAAAGGTCGGTCACCGGTTCGTAGGCGTGGATCCGATAGCCGCCGTCCCCGGCAATCCGGCAGATGCTGTCCGGATAGTTGGCCAGTCCCGGGGAAGGTGGCTTGTTGCCCCCGGCCGAATACGGGTTCTGCCCGGTCAGAATCGAAGGCAAGGCGAAGGTCGTCTGGTCCGCGACGCTGATCGCATCCGGGTACCAGGTTGCCTTGCGCGACAGCATCGAAAAAGTACGAAAGCGGGGGTCGATCGTCCCGTCCGGACGCTCCAGCGCGACCAGCGGCAGCTCGTCGAAAACCACCAGGACGACGGGGGTGTCACGGTTGATCCCGGGGGTCGCTGTCTTTGCCTCATGAGGCAGCAGCTCGTCCCGGATCGGATAGTCAACGGCAAAAGCCCCGATCACCACGAGCGTGGCGAAGCTCAGCATCAGGGCGAAGTTTCGGATCAGTTCCGTTCTTTCGTAAAGCCATCCGGTCAGCCCGGCCACCGCCACGGGAAGCAGGCCGCGAATCACAGCCGGAACGCCGGTTTCCAGAAGCCACCGCCAGAGAACAAGGCCCAGGAGCAGCCCGATGATCAGGCCGTGGACGATCCGCCGGGGCCGCTCTCCGGAAATCCGCCTGAGGATCAGCTCGGCCCGGGTAATCAGCGCCGGTCCAAGCAGGGAAACAAGCCCGATCAGTATCAGTACATCGAAACGACGCAGCCCGTAGGAAGTGAGTGCCTCGGGCCCGGAGGCGATGTTCACATAGATCGGGTAGGCCAGGGAGATTGCCCAGGCCCCGGCCAGCTCGGCCCAGA
>JBGAOF010000113.1:0-7002 GCA_044221915.1 Solirubrobacterales bacterium | reverse complement strand
GGCCTCGACCCGGACTTCACGCGGGGCCCAGAAGTTCCTGAAACCCAGAATCGAAACCAGCCCGCCGCGCAATGGCCCGGCCACAACCGGGGCCGTGGTCCCGGCCGAGTTCCCAACCTGCACGAGCCGACCCTGTGGCTTCATGGCCTGAAGGGCCGCGGCGGCAGGTTCGCCCCAGAGTCCGTCAATAACCAGATCCGGCCCGCCGTTGGTGGCCTCCCGGATGCGGGGAACTAGATCGGCAACCTCTCCCCCGGAATCAATGGTTGCGTCGGCGCCGAGCTCCATTGTCCTTGCCCGCCCTGCTTCACTGCGGGCCATGCCGACGACCCGGCCGGCCCCCATCATGCGGGCTGCCTGAATGGCGACCTGCCCGACCGAGCCGCTCGAACCCAGGATCAGCACCGTTTCCCCGTCCTTCAGTTGCCCGCGCCAATCCAGCGAAAGCCAGGCCGCCAGGCCGGCCACCCCGAACCCGATCGCCTGTTCGGGACTGATCCCGGCCGGCAAGGTGATTCCGGAGCCCTCCCCGATTACTGCGAGGCCCGCCATCGAGCCCCAGGGGAAATGGGGTCCGTCGAACCAGACGACCTCCCCGTCGGCCGTCCGGCCGATCCCTTCCAGGCCGGGGACATACGGCAGTGGCGGTGCCCCGGCATCAAACTTGCCGGAAGCGATGGCGAGATCAACCGGATTGATCCCGGCGACCAGCACCTCGACGATCTCCGCGGGGCCGGCCGGTGAATCACGAAACGGGCCCGGCTCACCGGGCGGATCGATCTCCACGATTTCGGGGGGCTCTCCGTAGCCGGTTATTCGCGCGGCAATCATCAGGCGGCGAGGCTAACCGGTTCCAGGACCTGACTGAGAAAGCCACCGGTGTGGGAGCCCTCGATCTCGCTGACCTGCTCCGGGGTTCCGGTCGCGACGATCCTGCCGCCCCCGTCACCACCTTCCGGACCGAGGTCAACGATCCAGTCGGCGCTCTTGATCACGTCAAGGTCATGCTCGATCACCACCACGGTATTGCCGGCATCAACCAGCCGGCCGAGGACTTCAAGCAGGCGTCGCACATCCCCGAAGTGAAGGCCGGTGGTCGGCTCGTCAAGGATGTACAGGGTGCTGCCGGTCGCGACCTTCGAGAGTTCAGCCGCCAGCTTGATCCGCTGGGCTTCGCCGCCGGAGAGGGTCGTGGCCGGCTGTCCGAGGCGGACGTACCCGAGACCGACATCGTTCAATGTCTTCAGCCGGCGGGCGACCTTGGGGATCGGCTCGAAGAACTCACCGGCCTCCTCAATCGACATTTCCAGGACATCGGCGATCGACTTGCCCTTGAAGCGGACCTCGAGGGTCTCGCGGTTGTAACGGTGGCCGTGACACTGCTCGCAGGGAACGTAAACATCGGGCAGAAAATGCATTTCAATCTTGATCTGGCCGTCCCCCTTGCAGACTTCGCAGCGCCCCCCCTTCACATTGAAGCTGAACCGTCCCGGCTTGTAGCCCCGGGCCCTTGATTCCTGGGTCGCAGCGAAAAGCTGCCGGATCTGGTCAAAAACCCCGGTGTAGGTGGCCGGGTTGGATCGCGGTGTCCGCCCGATCGGGGACTGGTCAATGTTGATGATCTTGTCGATCTTCTCCATGCCGTCGATGCCGTCGTGCGGACCGGGCCGGAGCTTCGCCCGGTGGAGCCGGTTGGCGATGGCCGGGTAAAGGGTTTCGTTGACCAGAGTGGACTTGCCGGAGCCGGACACTCCGGTGACGCAGGTCAGCACCCCAAGCGGGATTTCGACATCTACCGCATCGAGATTATGCTGGCGGGCGCCTTTCAGCTCCAGGGCTTCGTTCCACTCACGTCGGGCGGCGGGGACCGGAATCGTTTCGATACCGGAGAGGTAACGGCCGGTCAGCGAAACCGGGTTGGCTGCGACTTCGGCCGGGGTTCCTTCCGCGACCACGCCTCCCCCGTGTTCCCCGGCGCCCGGACCGAGATCGACCAGGTGATCGGCCGCCCGCATGGTGCCTTCGTCATGTTCAACCACGATCACCGTGTTGCCGAGGTCACGGAGCCGCTCCAGGGTGGCGATCAGCTTCTCGTTGTCCCTCTGATGGAGGCCGATCGAGGGCTCATCCAGCACGTACATGACCCCGACCAGGGTGGACCCTTTCTGGGTTGCCAGCGGTATCCGCTGGGCTTCCCCGCCGGAGTGGGTCCGGGCCGAGCGGGAAAGCGACAGGTAGCCGATGCCAACGTTGACGAGGAAGGAGAGCCGCTCCTCGACTTCCCTGACGATCAGCCTCGCGATCGCCCGTTCGGTGGCCGTGAGGTCAAGGCTGCCGATCCATTCGCGGGCCGACCGGGCGGACATTTCGGTGAAGTCCCGGATCGAGAGGCCCCCGACTGTGACCGCCAGACTCGCCGGCCTCAGCCGCGCCCCGTGACAGCTCGGGCATGGCTGCTCGGCCATGTAGTCCTCGATCTTCTCGCGGACCGCATCTGAATCCGACTCCTGAAACCGCCGTTCCAGGTTGTTGACCAGACCCTCGAACTTGACCTGGTAGCTGCGCTGCCGGCCGGCCCGGCTCCTGGTCCGGATTGTGTGCCTCTCGCTGCCGGTGCCGTAGAGAAAGACCTCGCGTTCCTTGTCGGTCAGTTCCTGCCAGGGCGTATCAATGTCAATTCCGTAGGTGGTGGCGACCGCCTTGTTGAGGCGCCGCCAATAGCCGGAATAGCCGGAACGCCAAGGCTGAAGTGCACCTTCAGCAACCGAAAGCGTCGGGTCCGGCACCACCAGATCCGGGTCGATGACCTTCTTGAATCCAAGGCCGGTGCAGGTAGGACAGGCGCCGTGGGGGGCGTTGAAGGAGAAAATCCGCGGCTCCAGTTCCGGCATCGAAGTGCCGCATTCGAGGCAGGCGAAGTTCTCCGAGAAGGTCATGCGCTCGCCATCGATCTCCTCGATTTCCACCAGTCCCTCAGCCAGCGAGGCCGCCGCTTCAACCGACTCGGAGAGCCGGCGGCGCAGATCCTTTTTCATTACGAGGCGATCGACGACCAGAGAGATGTTGTGCTTGTACTTCTTGTCGAGGGCTATTTCCTCATCCAGCATCCGCATCTCGCCGTCGACTTCGACCCGCGAGTAGCCGTCTGCCCGGAACTGCTCGAAGAGCTTCCCGTACTCGCCCTTGCGGCCTCGCACCACCGGGGCCATGACCATGAAGCGGGTTCCGTCCTCCATCGTCATCAGCTGGTCGGTGATCTGTTCCTGGGTCTGGCCGGTGATCGGCTTGCCACAGTTCGGACAGTGCGGGTGCCCGATCCGGGCCCAGAGAAGCCGCAGGTAGTCGTAGATCTCGGTCACCGTCCCCACCGTTGAACGGGGATTGCGCGAGGTCGTCTTCTGGTCGATCGAGATCGCCGGCGAGAGGCCTTCGATCGAGTCGACATCCGGCTTTTCCATCAGCCCCAGGAACTGCCTCGCATAGGCCGAAAGCGACTCGACGTAACGGCGCTGGCCCTCGGCGTAGATCGTGTCGAAGGCAAGGCTGGATTTGCCCGATCCGGACAGGCCCGTGACCACGATCAGGGCATCGCGGGGAAGATCCAGGTCGATGCCCTTGAGGTTGTGCTCGCGGGCACCGGTGATCAGAATGCGTTCGGAACGGGTCACTCAGAAGGATTCTAGGGAACCGAACAGACGTTCGTGCCGGGCGCGTTCAGGCCAGCCGGGCGAGAACGTCGTCGACCATTGCGCCCGGATCGTTGATCTCATGCTCTGCCGCCAGCCGCATCACGATCGTGTCACGGCTCAGGCCCTCCAACGCCAGCCGGGAGGCAAGCAGCCGTGCTGCCACTTCACTCTCGTCGGGCGGCGCCGGGGAAGCCGTACCTGACTCGCCCTCCGGACTCCCTGCCTCGCCGGCATCCCCCGCCGGTCCGGTGGTTCCGAGGCCGGTCAGCGGGTCGGGGCCAGGCTCCGGCAATCCGGTCGGGCCATCCTCATGCGCCCGTGCTTCTTCCAGTTGCTGCCTCAGCCGTTCGCGTTCCACCTCGAGGGCCGTGATCCGTGCCTCGAGTGCCGCCACATGCGCCGCCACCGCGGCAAGATGAGCCCCGACAGAATCCACATCGAAACCCTCGGCACCATGCGCCTTCGGAAAATCGTCTCGAACCAGCTGCTCGCGCTCCATGCGGGAAACTCTACCGCCGGGGTCCGCTCAGGCTCCGGCTTTCATGGCTTCGAGATCGCGGCGCAGTTCGCGGATCTCATCCCGCAGGCGGGCCGCCTGTTCGAAGCGCAGATCCTCGGCTGCCGCATGCATTTCTTCTTCCATCGCGACTATCGACTTCTCGAGTTCCTCCGGACCCTCGAACTCGTCCTCGCTGCGGTGACGCCTGCGGGCGGGGGCCTTGTCCTCGATCGCCAGCAGGTTGCCTTCGGCGGCCACACCCTTGACGATCGTAGTCGGGGTTACCCCGTGACGTTCGTTGTAAGCGATCTGGATCGCCCGGCGGCGGTCGGTCTCCGAAATAGCCGAACGCATCGCCTCCGTTTCCCGGTCCCCGTACATCAGCACCCGCCCGGCCGAATTCCGCGCCGCCCGGCCGATCGTCTGGATCAGGCTGGTCTCGCCGCGCAGGAAGCCTTCCTTGTCGGCGTCAAGGATCGCAACCAGGGAAACCTCGGGCATGTCCAGTCCCTCACGCAGGAGATTGACCCCGACCAGAACGTCGTATTCACCGAGCCGCAGTTCGCGGATGATCTGGATCCGTTCCAGCGTGTCGATGTCCGAATGCAGGTACCGGACCTTGACCCCGTGTTCGACCAGGTAGCTGGTCAGGTCCTCGGCCATTTTCTTGGTCAGGGTGGTGACCAGGGTTCGCTCCCCGGATTCGGTGGTGGCCCGGATCTCGTTCATCAGGTCGTCAATCTGGTTTTCGGTCGGGCGGCGCTCGATCTCCGGGTCAACGATCCAGGTCGGCCGCACGATCTGCTCGACCACCCGGGCGGACTCGGTCCGCTCGAACTCCCCGGGAGTCGCCGACACCAGGACCAGCTGGTTCATCCGATCCATGAATTCCTCAAATTTCAGGGGCCGGTTGTCTATCGCCGAGGGCAGCCGGAAGCCATAGTCGACGAGGGTTTGCTTGCGGGAGCGGTCGCCCAGGTACATGCCGCCGATCTGGGGGATGGTCTGGTGTGACTCGTCGACGAAAGTAATGAAGTCATCCGGGAAGTAGTCGATCAGGGTATGTGGCGGCGTACCCGGATCGCGGCCCTCGAAGAGCCGAGAATAGTTTTCGATCCCTGAGGTGAAGCCGGTTTCCTTCAACATTTCGAGGTCATAGAGCGTGCGCTGGCGCAGGCGATGGGCCTCCAGCTCCTTGCCTTCCGACTCCAGCTCTTCGAGGCGCTGGTCCAATTCGGCCCGGATTGATTCAAGGGCCCGGTCCAGCTCGCCCTCCTCGGTCACATAATGGGTCGCGGGCCAGATCGAAACATGCTGCACCTCGTCGAGGATCTCCCCGGTCAGAGGGTCGAAGTGATGGATGGCCTCGATCTCGTCGCCGAAGAGCATGATCCGAAACGCCGACTCCGCGTAGGAGGGCATGATCTCGAGCACTTCACCTTTGACCCGGAAAGAGCCTCGGGAAAGAACCGAGTCGTTGCGCTCGTACTGGAGCCGAACCAGCTTGTGAAGGACCTTTTCCCGGTCGATCCACTCGCCCACCTTGAACAGCTGCATCTGGCGCTGATAGAGCGTTGGCGATCCGATCCCGTAAATGCATGACACCGAGGCGACAATGATCACGTCGCGCCGGGCCAGAAGCGATGCGGTCGCGGCATGGCGCAGCCGGTCGATCTCATCGTTGATCGACGAGTCCTTCTCGATGTATAGATCCTGCGCCGGCACATAGGCCTCGGGCTGGTAGTAGTCGTAGTAGGAGACGAAATACTCGACCACGTTGTCGGGAAAGAACTCGCGGAACTCGTTGCAGAGCTGAGCGGCGAGGGTCTTGTTGTGGGCCATCACGAGGGCCGGCCGCTGGGCTTCCGCAATCACGCCCGCCATGGTGAAAGTCTTGCCGGTACCGGTCGCACCAAGCAGGGTCTGGATTTTCTCGCCCTTTTCCAGCCCTTCCGAAAGCTGGGTGATCGCCGTCGGCTGGTCAGCCAGCGGAGTGAAGGCGGGATTGAGCCGGAACTCGTTCACTCGCTCAAGATAGCGGCCGGCCCCGTCCGACCGGCGGGTTGTTCAGGGACCGAAGACGCTGTCCAGGCCCTGTTCCAGTTGCTTCTTGGCTTCTTCCTCAAGCTGGCGCCGGGTTTCCTCCGGTACCACCCCTTCCAGGGCGTCTGTTGTGCCTTCTGGCAGGGCCTGTTCCAGTGCGTCACCGAGTCCGTTCAGCGGATCGTCAGCCGAGCCGGAACCAAGCTCATCCATCCCGCCGGTGACCGCGTCAACCGCGTCGCCCAGGCCCCCGAGCGCGCCGATGTCGCCGTTGAAGATGCTGTCGGCATCTTCAAGCAGGCCGATCATCACCGACATCGGCATCAGCCTGATCGCGGCCCGGATCCCGGTTGCGGCCAACCCACTCAGCGCCCCGGCGTTCTCGGCATCGTCAACCGCCCGGTAAAGGCCCGCCCGCAGCGCGTCCTCAAGGTCGGATTCACTCAGGTCGTGCTCGTCGAGGAAGGCCTGCCGGGTTTCGTCGGCGGCGATCGAGCGGGTCAATTCCTCGCGGCTCACGCCCAGTTCACAGGCTGCCCCGTCAGCGGCCGAAAGCGCGAACTGCTGGGCTGCCTCTTCGACGTTGCCGGGGTTGGTCCAGGGTCGTGCGTCACAAGGGTCGGCCGCCTTGTCGGGTGCGACCGGGCCGCCGGCCACGATGTAGGCAGCGACCAGCAGCAGGGAAGCGATGATCGCAGCGAAAAGCACTCCGAGCCCACCACCCTCCGTGGGAGCGGCCGTCTCCGGGGAGCTGGCGCTGGTCCGCTGCTC
>JBGAOF010000112.1:0-7031 GCA_044221915.1 Solirubrobacterales bacterium | reverse complement strand
GCACCTTGCGGTGGCGTGGCCTGCTGTGGCTGTCCCGCCGGCGGGCGCGGCTTGCGGACCCGGCGCCCGCCAGATCGGGCTGGCGTTCACGCGGCAACGGCCGGGCCGGGTCTTCAACCTGGAAGACAATCACCGTGATGTTGTCGCGCCCCCCGGCCCGGTTCGCCTCATCGACCAGGGTGCGGGCAGCGGCATCCAGGCATGTGGCGCCGATCAGGATGTCACGGATCTTTTCGTCACCGATCATCGTGGTCAGACCGTCGGAGCAGAGCAGGAAGATGTCTCCGGGAACGGCCGGGACCATCGCCATATCAGCCTGGACCTCGGGTTCCGGGCCGAGTGCCCTCGTGATGATCGACCTTTGCGGATGTTCCTCGGCCTGCTCCTCGGTGATCTGTCCCCGGCGGCGCATCTCCTCGACCAGGGAGTGGTCCCTGGTCAGCCGCTGGATGATCCCCTCGCGGAGCCGGTAGGCGCGGGAATCTCCCACATGCCCGATCACCACCTGTTCGCTGTCCGCGTCGATCGCGGCGACGGTGATTGTGGTTCCCATCCCCGCCAGTGAAGCATCGGAGTGGGCCTGGTCATGGATACTCCGGTTCGCGACCTGGATCAGATGTTCAATTGATTCTTCCGGCTTGCCATCCGGGAGACCGGCCTGGAAAGCCTGGATCGCGGTCAGAGAAGCGACCTCCCCCGCCTGGGCGCCCCCCATGCCATCGGCCACCACAAAAAGCGGTGACCGGGCAAGGTAGGAATCCTCGTTCGCCTGGCGCTGCCGGCCGACGTCGGTTCGCTCGGAATGGGTGGAGACCCTCAGCATTGAATTTCCCGGAGTGGTTTCACGATTGATCCAGTTCGAACCTGAAGGCGGTGTCACCAATCTCGATCACCGAGCCGTCCCGGAGTTCGGTATCGATCGTTACCGCTCCGCCGTCGAGCAGGGTGCCATTGGTCGAGTTCATGTCTTCGAGGAAGTATCGATCACCGCGAGGGTAGAGCCTCGCGTGGATTCCGGATGCGTAGCGGTCGGTGAAGGAGATGTCGGCCTCCGCGGAACGTCCCAGAGTAACCCCGCCGAAAGCGTCAAACCGGGTACCGGATTCGAGCTCGCCCCCACGCAGGACCGTGAGCCAGGCCCCGTATGACCCGGGGCCTGGGGTTCCGATTGTGGCGTCACCCTGGCGGTCGCCTCCCCGGTTTCGTTTCAGGTCCTTGCGGGCACTGTTCGCGATCCAGAGCAGGAACAGGTAAAGCACCGCGAGAAAGCCGAACTTGAGGGCGACTGAAATCGGTTCGTAATCCAATGTGCCGCCCGGTCGTCCTGGTTACCGTTCGATCCCGAAACGGAAGGAGGTGGTGCCGAGCGTGACCTGGTCACCTTCGCGAAGTGGTGCCTCGGTGACCCGGCGACCGTTCACCTTCACACCGTTCGTCGATCCCAGATCCACGATTTCCCATTGTCCGGCGGAGTCGCGAACCAGTTCCGCGTGCCGGCGCGAGATATTCGGATCACGAAGGACACATTCGGCATCGTCGGAACGACCAAGCACAGCTCTCGGGCCGTCCAGCACATAGCGCCGGTCATCGAGATCGACCACCGCCCGGGTTGCCACCGGCCTGCCCGCTGCTCGCTGCTGCGGTGGGGGTCCTGGATCGGGGGCGGCTTTGTAGACCATCGTGTGGCCTTCGTCTGCCTGTCGCGGCATTTCCCCTTCACCGGCCGAGGGCTTGACCAGTCTCGCCTGGATCCCGAATTCGCCCAGGCGCAGCCGATCGTCGGTGTTGAACTCGACGGTCGGTCTGGTCAGGAGGTCATAGCCTTTCCGGCGCGAGTGCTCGAGCAGGTAGGCGGCGAGTTCCTGCTCCAGCGAGCGTTCGTAACCCTCGAGCTTTTCCCGGTCCGCGGAAGAAAGGTGAACGGTGTACTCGTTTGGCACATAAACCCGGGAAACCGAGGCCGTCTTGTGCGAATCCATCTCCTTGGCCAGCTTCCGGGCCAGCTCGACCGGCTGCACCTCGGAACTGAAGGCACGACTGAAGACCCCTTCGACGAGGCCCTCGATCCGTGCTTCGAGATTCCGGAAAACGCTCATTGCCGCTGCTCAGGGGGCGTTGGGAACACGACTTGATCCTACGGGAGCGATGGTCAGTCGTTCACCTACCGGCCTCCCGGACCGGCTTCTTGTCCAGCCGGCGATCGCCCCGACCAGGACCGCGACGCCTGCCCAGACGACCAGGGAGAGCAGGAACGAAGGGGACGTTACAACCGGTACGACGAGACCCGAAACCGCGGCCGGCACGGAATCCTCCCATCCCGGACTGGCCTTCTCGATCTTGCCGAAGAGCAGGGTACGGCCGGTGATGGATTCGGCGAAGGCCGTAAAGAAAAGGCCGGTGGAGGCCACGACCGCACGGTCCCGCCAGTCTCTGGCGACGGCAGCCAGCAGCGGCAGAAAGGGCGCGAGGCCGAGGGTCCCGAGCAGGGGACCCATCGCCGCCAGGGCCAGGGGCCGGCCGGAACCGCGGATCATCAGGGCCGCGGGAACGCTGGTGAGGAACACAATCAGGGCGGCCCCGGGCATCGCGGCAGCCAGGGTCAGCCAGACCGTCATCAGAACCCCTGCCGCAAGGAAGCCGGCCCTTGGCCTCAGCAGGGCCAGCAGGGCGGAGATCACCGTGAGCAGGGCGACCGAGGCCGGATCAGCTTCGCCGCTGACAATCATCCCGGTGGCGACCATTCCGCAGACCGCAGCGGCACTGGCGATGCGGCCGAAGTCAAATTTACCCTCGGTCAACCCATGCATTCCTGACCTTCGCGGGAGATCACCGGGGACCGTGCGATCCAGTTCCGGCAGCGCCCCTTCGAGTGCGGTGCCGAGTTCCTCCAGACCCGGACGGTGATCGGGGTTCTGTTCGAGGCAGGCATCGAGGACGGAAGACATTTGCGGGGGCAGATCGGGCCGGCGGTCGGCAAGCAGGGGGAGATCCTGGCCGATCGCCCTCAGGGTCTGCCCGGGCGTCGGCCGGCGGCGGGGGTTCTCTCCCGTCCATGCTTCGAAGAGGGTGAGGGCCAGTGAAAAGACATCCCCGGCCGCCGCGACCTGACCACCTTCGGCTCCTTCCGGTGACATGTACGAGAGGGTGCCAAGCAGATCTCCCGTGTTGGTGAGATCGTCGCCGTCGGTCAGCCTGGCAACCCCGAAATCCATGAGTTTCGCCCCGCCCCTGCCGTCCGGAACGATCAGATTGGCGGGCTTGAGGTCACGGTGGATCACATCGCGCGAATGTGCGTGATCCAGCGCCTCGCAGATGTCGATGCCGATTTCCGCGATTTCGCGGTCGCTGAGCAGATCCCGGTCGATCATCTGCCTCAGGGTTTGCCCTTCGACCAGTTCGGAAACCAGGTAGGCCCGGCCACCTTCGCGGCCGTACTCGTGATGGGCAAATTCATAGAGAGTGACGATGCCGCTGTGATTCAGCCGCGCGGCGGCCTTCGCTTCCCGCTGTATGCGCGGCCCGGATTCGGCCCTGGTTTCGATCACCTTGACGGCGACCTGCCGTTCGAGGCGCCGGTCCCAGGCCCGGTAGACGGTGCCGAAACCGCCCGCGCCAAGGCGCTCGCCGATCTCGAATCGGTTGAGGATGATCGTGCCGTTCATCAATGAGCTGCTTTCGGCGTCGGGCCTGCGGAACCTCCCGCGCTACCTGACCGGGCCGAATGACAACCTGGTCGGACCGACTGGTGACTTCCGTCCAGAAATCCCTGCTGATGGGCTAATTTCGGGTGAAGGGAATAGATTGACCACGCCGAAAGTCGTTCGGCAGGTGCCCCTTTGGAGTTCTCCAACCCTTACAACACATCAGACGATCGCGATGACGATCTTTTTCTCGACGGCCCGGATGATGACCCGGTGACCGCGGAATCCGGTTCGGATTCCCCCTTCGGTGAAGCACCGGCCCCTCCCCCGACTTCCCGGCGCCGCTCGGGCGGCAGTGGAGACGGAGGCTCACGCCGGCCGCCGCGACGTGGCGGCGACCGTTCCGGCGGGGATCGCCAGCAACTGCTGATTCGACGGGGGATCGCGCTGGGGGCGGGGCTTCTGGTGCTGATCCTGCTGGTCTTCGGGGCCAAGGGCTGCCTGGATGCCCGCAAGAACCGCTCGCTTGAGGATTATGCGAACAGCGTCACCCAGATCGTCAATGAGACCAACGCGCTTGGCAAGTCATTCTTTGGCCGGCTCAGTGATCCCGGTGAGCTTTCCGTGACCGAGTTCACCAGTGAGATCCAGTCGGACCGCTCGGCCATGGACGGCTTTCTCAGCCGGGTCGAGAAGCTGGACACCCCCGGCGACATGAGTTCGGCGCAGGATTCACTGACCCTCGTGTACCAGCTACGTGCTTCGGCCATGGACGAGATCGCCGACCGGATGTCAACCGCCCTTGGTGACGAAGGGGCCGAGCGGGCGAGAAGGCAGATCGCTGGCCAGATGGAAGTTCTGAGTGCCGCCGACGTGCTTTACAACCGGGTGACGCGACATCAGGTTGACAGTACGATCGCGGCCAACGGTGCCAACTCGCCGGCCCTTCCGGTCAGCACTTTCATCCCGAAGCCGGAGGACTGGATTTCACTCGATGCGGTCAATGGTGTGCTCGATGATGTTTCGGGCACCACCAGCGCCGACCCGAACGACGGTCTGGTTCATGGCACGGGTATTGACCCGGCCTCATCGGTGCTGATCGGGGGGGTCGCTCTGAGTCCCGACACGACCACCACGATCCCGGCGGGCACGGACCCGACGGTTGAGGTCAGCGTGCAGAACCAGGGGACTGCGACCGAGAGCGACGTCACGGTCTCGGTTTCGGTTGACGGAGGCAGCGCCCTGGAGGGTTCCATTCCGGAGATTGCCGCCGGTTCAACCGGCACCGCGTCGATTCCCCTGACCCCTGCCCCCAGCGGGCAGGTGACCCTGGATGTGTCAGTTGACGCTGTCCCCGGTGAATCGGTGACCACCAACAACGAGGCTTCCTACACCGTCGACTTCGGGTAGGCCCAGCGTTGCGTGTCGCCTACCTCGGCCCCGCCGGCACCTTCAGTGAGGATGCCCTGGCGGCTGGGCCTTTCGCGCCGGACGAGTTCGACCCGCTGGTCACGGAGACAATCCCGGCGGCGATCGAAGCTGTCGCGACCGGGCTGGCCGATCGCGCCCTGGTGCCGGTCGAGAACTCGATCGAAGGTTCGGTCCGGCCAACTCTGGATGCCTTGATCGAACAGGCGGAGGCCGTGCAGATCCTCGGGGAATACGACCACTCTGTCCGTTCGGCCCTGATTGTCAGGCCCGGGGTTTCCCTGGAGGAGATCGAGGTGGTGATCTCCCACCCGCAACCGCTGGCGCAATGTGCCTTGTTCCTGCGTTCTGAACTGCCCGGCGCCGAGGTAAGGGTCGCCGACAGCACCAGTGCAGCGGTACGTGAGATCGCCGGATCCGGCGAACCGTGGGCAGCCCTCGGTCCCGCTCGGGCAGCCGACCTTTACGGCTGCTCGGTCCTGAAGGAGGGAGTTGAAGACGAGAGCGGCAATGTGACCAGGTTTCTCTGGCTGGGCCGGCGCCCCGGCCCCGGGGAGCCAGACGAGAGCTCCGGAATCCGGGGGTCGGAGTGGGCTCAGTCGGAGGGGGAACAGCCCGGGAGCCGTCGGCACTGGAAGACCAGCCTGGCCTTCGCCGAGCTGGGTGCCGATCATCCGGGTGCGCTGGTCGAGGCCCTGCTGGAATTCTCGGATCGGGAGATCAACCTGGTCCGGATCGAGTCACGGCCGATGCGGCGGGAACTCGGCCGTTACCGTTTTTTCATTGACATCGAAGGCAGAACCGGTGAAGCCCGGATCGATGCCGCGATCGAGGGACTCAGGTCGAAGGCCGAATGGGTAAGGAACCTCGGTTCTTACCCGGCCACCGGGAGGGGCTAGCGGCTCCCGGAGCGTAGCGACGGCTTCCGGACGCCTGTACCTCTGGCCGCCGCCGCTCCCGGAGCGTTACTCCTCGGGGTTGTCGAGTTCCGGTTGTTCCGGAGCTTCTTCGCCGGCCTCGTCGGCATCGCCATTTGCGGCTTCGACGACCAGAGCGACAGCGCTGATCCGATCGCCTTCCTTGACGTTCATGACCTTCACTCCCTGGGTGGCACGGCCCGTCTTGCTGATCCCGCCGGCACTGGTTCGCTGAACCATCCCGTTCTCGGTGATGAACATCAGTTCCTGATGCTCCCGGACGATCAGCGCTCCGGCGAGTCCGCCCTTGGTTTCGGTCAGTTTGATCGTCAACACACCCTTCGTGCCACGGTTCTTGACCGGATACTCGGCGACCCCGGTCCGTTTTCCGTATCCGTTTTCGGTCACCACGAGCAATTCGGAGTCATCTCGGGCCACGGTGAGTGAAAGCACCCGGTTGCCCTTCTGACTGACGTTCATGCCTTTCACGCCGGCGGTTCCACGACCCATCGGCCGTGCCTGGTCCTCGTGGAAACGGCTCGCGTGGCCGGATTTGGAGACCAACAGCAGGTCGTCCTCGCCGGAGGTCAACTGCACCCCGACCAGTTCGTCCCCCTCCCGGATCTTGATCGCGATGATGCCGTCGGCCTTGATGGGCGTGTTGTAATCCATGAATTCGGTCTTCTTGACCTGGCCCTGGGCGGTCGCGAAGGCGAGGTATCGGTTCTCCTTGAACTCACGGGTGGGAATGACCGCCATCACTTTCTCGCCCTCTCGCAGGGGCAGAAGGTTGACCAGTGCCGATCCGCGGGCCTGCCTTGAGCCTTCGGGCAGTTCGTAGACCTTCTTGCGGTAGACCTTGCCGAAGTTGGTGAAAAACAGCAGGAAATCATGGGTCGAGCAGATATGAAGGTGCTCGATGTAGTCACCCTCCTTGAGGTTCATCCCCGTGACCCCGACCCCGCCGCGCCGCTGCTGCCGGTAGGAATCGACCGGCAGCCGCTTCACGTATCCGGTGTTGGTGAGAGAGATCACCATCTGCTGT
>JBGAOF010000111.1:0-7036 GCA_044221915.1 Solirubrobacterales bacterium | reverse complement strand
ACTCCGCGGGCCGTGAAGGCCGGGAGTCCGTCCTCGGCTGGACTCTGGGGGCCGGGCGGTTCGACCGGGCCGGTCATCCGCCGGCCGCGATCGCCTCGAGTCTCTGGAGGCGTGAATTGATCAGGTGGACCACCGGCCGGGCCAGTGGCTCACCTTTGCGGACAAGCAGGACGACACCTGCCCCGGCGAGGAGGTCGGTCACGTAATGCTCACCGAGGTAGAGCAGGGCAAATCCGAGCGAAAGGGCATAAGCCCAGCCGAGGGTCCCCTCGACCTTGCCCCCCGCCTCGCTCAGCAGGATTGCCGCCATCAACGCGGTCCCGAAGTGAAGTGACGGCATTGCCGCCCAAGGGTTTGAGGCAAGGGTGCCGAACAGCCTGGTCCAGGCCGGACCCCAGAGCTTTTCGCCGTACTCGAGCATCACCCGGTTCACATGCTCGTCGGCGATCTTGTGGTCGATGTAGCCGTTTTCGGCCGCCCACCACGGCGGCGCAGTCGGAACCGCGAAATACATCAGGCAGCCAATGTCGAAGGTGGCGGACAGCTGGCGGGCCGACTCGGGGAACTTCTCGTTGTTCCGCAGCAGGATCCAGAAGATCGCCGCATAGGGTTGGATAAACCAGAACCAGTGGGTCCAGGCCGCAAGTCGGGTCAGGTCATTGCCAAACCGCCCCCGGTGGAGCCATTTCTGAAGACGGGCATTCGGCAACACCCCGCGGCCGATCCAGCGATCAATCCGGATCGGGTATTCAATCCGCAGTCGTTCCCGCAGGCGCTCGGGATTGTCGTAGGGAAGCTCGTGACAGACCGCGAAAGCCCACATCTGGGCGGCAAAAAGGCCGAGGTCCCGACCTTTGGACCGCGGCCAGAGAACGGCAATCGCCAGGGGCGCAGCGACCGTCGATGCGACCGTGACCGTGGTCGGAATCCGCAGCTGTCGCCGAACATGAGGCACGACCACAGCGGCCGCCAGCCCCGCGACTGCGGCGAAACGAATCGCGGTCCGTTTCCGGGACCGCCGGGGTTTGAACGAGGCCGGCAATCTCATCCCGAGGCCGAAGCGTATGCGACCGCGCGGCGCGGGCTCCGCTCCTGCGATTAGAATGGCCCGCGTCTTGCTGCCTCGATCCAGAAAACCAGTGTCTCTGTTCATTTCTTTCGTCGCCGCGCTGGCCGTCCTGGCGACGACCGCCTCTCCCGCCATGGCGCTTTCCCTGAACCCTGACGCCGGTTCGGCCGGGATCGAAGCCACGAACACCCTCCATTCGATCCTCTTCATTGTGATCGTGGCCGTGATCGTGGTGATCAACCTGGCCCTGCTCCAGGCCGCCCGGCCTCGCAGCCGCGCCGGCTCCAGCCCGGCCCGCAAGGTTTCCGGGGGAATGCTTGTGCTCGGGATCGGCGTGTTCGCCGCCGGACCCGGAGGTTCCAACACCCCACCGTGGATCCTCTTTGTCGTGGTCCTGCTTGTCGTGGTTCTGGCGATCCTCGCCCTGCTCCAGCGCAGCCGGGAACCCCGGCCGGGCCCACGGATCTCCCAGGGCAAATTGGCCGTCGGATTCGGCGTTTTCGCCCTGCTGCTCTTTGTCGCGGCCACCACCCTCTCCGACAAGTCCCGTCAGGTCCCGGAGGTCAACACCGAACTGGTTGCCGACCAGGTTGAAGGCAAGCCCTTGGAGATCACGGCGACCGGCCAGCAGTGGCTTTGGCGCTTCAACTATCCGAACGGGGCCTTCAGCTACCGGCGCCTGATCGTTCCGGCCGACGTCGCCGTCCGGCTGCGGCTGGTTTCGACCGACGTCGTCCACGGCTGGAACGTCCCCGAGCTGACCGGCAAGGCCCAGGCCGTGCCGGGCTACACCACTTTCCTCGAATTCCGGGCCGAGGACCCCGCCACCTACACCAGCCGCTCATCGGTCCTTTCCGGCCAGGGATACGACACGATGGAAATCGAGGTTGATGTGGTCCCGCCCGCCGAGTACGAAGCCGCGATCGAGGCCCTGAAAACCGACATCCAGGATGCCCAGGACAAGGTCGAAGCGGAGTATCAGGCCTCCCTGAAGGTCGAGACCGCGGCCAAGGCCGAAGGCGAGAAGCTCAAAGCCAAGATCAACAAAGCCGACACCGAAAGCGCTAACGCCAAATGAGCCGTACCTCCAGCCATCCCCAGACGCTGCCGCCGACCCGGCCCGAGATCGCCGCGGCCGGCCCGGGGACCCGTCCGGCCCGGTGGGCCGAACTGGCGACCAGCGCCGACCACAAGGACATCAGCCGTATCCTGATCGGCTCGGCGATCGGCTCCGTCTTCCTGGCTGCGCTGGAACTTCTGCTGCTCCGGCTGCAGCTCGCAGTCCCTTCCAATGTCTTCCTCAATGGAGTTACTTTCGACCGCCTGCTTTCCGTCTATGGCGAGACGGCCATTTTCCTGGTTGCCCTGCCACTGGTAATCGGACTTCTCTACTACGTGGTGCCAATCCAGATCGGCAGCCGCGGCACCGCGATACCCCGAGTCGGACAGATCGGCCTGTGGCTGTTCATTTTCGGCGGATTCTTGCTGTACGGGTCGTTCCTTTTTACCCCGCCCGAAGCCGGCATCAACCCCCTGCCGCCCTTCTCGGAGACGACGTTCACCCCGAACAACGGAGTTGACGTCTGGATCGGTTCGACCGGGCTGATCACCTTCGGGCTCCTCCTGGTCGCAATTGACCTGCTGACCACCCTCCACAATCTGCGGGCACCCGGCATGGCCTGGCGCCGTGCTCCGCTGTTCACCTGGGCCGGGGCGATCGCCGGCTGGCTCTTCGCCGTGATTGCGCCGATCTTCCTCGCCGGGGTCACCATGCTGATGATCGACCGGACCTACGATGCCGGGTTCTTCGCCGGTGACGAAGGCGGCTCGCCGATCCTCTGGCAGCATCTCAGCTACATCTTCTTCACCGGGGTCTACATGGCCGTGTCGGTCAGCATCCTGGCCGCGATCGGCGAGATCGTCCAGACCCTCACCGGGCGAGAGCTGCCCCGCAAGTCCTTTATCCGCTGCCTGATCGCGATTGCAGTGATCGGCACCCTCGCCTGGACCCAGAACATGCTGACCGCTCCGATCCCCAGCGGCTGGAAGTACTTCGGCATGCTCATGGCACTGGCCCTGATCGTGCCCTTCGGGCTCATCTTCTTCAATCTGATTTCCACCGTCAGCGAAAGTGATTTCCACATGCGGGCGCCGATGCGTTTCGCCCTCGGCGCACTTTCCCTGGCTTCAATCGGCCTCGCCGCGGAGATTGCCCAGTCCACGATCGCGGTTGCCGCACAGCTTTCCGAGACCTACGACGCCTGGGCTGCCACTCACTTCACTCTGATTGGTTTCGTGATCTTCGGTGGCTTCGCTGCCGTCACCTACTGGTATCCGAAACTGACCGGCCACCAGTTGAACGAGGCTCGCGCCTCGAAATCCTTTGCCCTCATGTTCGTCGGCACGATCATCGCCGTCCTCCCCCTCTTTGGCGCCGGTGTCGCCGGCCAGGTCACCGATTCCTACCGCTGGTTCAGCGGCGAGGATTACGGGGTCTACAACGTGATCTCGGCGATCGGAACGCTGATCCTCTTCGTCGGGCTGATTCTGGCTATCGGCAATCTGATCCGCAGCCGCAGCGAGGAACCCGCCGCCGCCCCCGATCCGTACCGCGGTGATTCTCTTGAGTGGCTGGCGCTCTCCCCGCCGCCTGCCCACAACTTCGACGTCCTTCCGGACGTCCGCAGCACCCGGCCGATGCGTGACATCCGCGAGGCGGTCAGCCGTCGCGACAACGATGCCGCATTGACCAAGGGTGCCGCCGAGCCGGTAGCCTGAGTTCATGAACGAAGGTGCCGACGCGCACACAGTGCGTACTCGGCAGGCCGCGGAATCTGCGCCGTCCGGCCTGCATCTCGATGTGATCGGGCTTCTGCGGGACTACATCTCGCTGACCAAGCCACGAATCATCAGCTTGCTGCTCCTCACGACCGTGGCGACGATGTTCGTCGCCGACCCGGCGGGACCGGCCTTTTCGACGGTGCTGTGGACCATGCTGGGCGGGTATCTCGCCGCCGGCGGGGCCGGAGCTATCAACCATTACATCGACCGCAACCGCGACGCCCGCAACAGCCGGACCAGCAGCCGCCCCCTCGCCGACGGACGGATCAAGCCGCTTCACGGTCTGATCTTCGGCATCGTGCTCGGGGCGGTTTCCTTCTTCCAGCTCTGGCTCACGGTCAATCTCCTGGCCGCACTGCTCGCCATGGTCGGGTTCTTCGGCTACGTCTTCCTCTACACGCTCTGGCTGAAACCGCTTACACCCCAGAACATCGTCATCGGCGGGAGCGCCGGGGCCATGCCGCCCCTGGTTGGCTGGGCCGCGGCTTCCGGCACGCTCTCCTGGGAAGCAATGTGGCCGTTCATGATCATCTTCTTCTGGACGCCACCCCATTTCTGGGCGCTTTCGCTGATGATCAAGGACGACTACGCGAAAACCGGGGTCCCCATGCTCCCGGTCGTAAAGGGCGAGCAGGCAACGCGCGAGTCGATTCTGATCTACACGATCTTCATGGTCGGCTTCACGGTCGGCCCCTACTGCACCGGTCTGCTTGGCCCCCTGTATCTGGCCGCGTCGGTGGTGCTCGGCCTGGTCTACGTCGGATTTTCTTTTGCTCTCTGGCGGAGTCCCGGCAAGAAAATCACCCTGCAGGCCTACCTGTACTCGCTCGCCTATCTGGCCCTGCTGTTCATCTTCATGGCCGTGGATGCCGTCTCCGGCGTCTGAACGAGCCAGCGCCGGCGGACGGGCCGGCTTTCATCCTTCGCCGACTGATAGAAATAGGACCCAATGGATCGCAATACTTCAAAGTCCAACTTCACGACCGGCATGCTCCTCGGTGCCGGGTCTGCCGCGATCTTCGCCCTGACCTTCGTCTTCGCGGTCCTCTACATCGCCAATTAGGACCATCCCATGAGCCAGATCAACAAGCCGACCGAGACGATTCACCTCCCCGCCCCCTCCTGGGCTCCGGCGGTCTTCGCGCTGGGTGTTCTCGGCCTGGTTGCCGGAACCTTCGCCAACGACTTCATGTTCCCCGCCTGGTTCTATGCCGCGGTCGGGCTCGTTTTCTGCATCTTCTCGCTGCGGAGCATGATCAAGAAGGGCCGGCGAGCCTTCTACGCCCTGCCTCGTGAGCAAGAAGATGCCCGGGCGGAACTCCCGGTTGAGAGCTTCACCGCCCCGTCGGCTGACTGAGTCTGCGGCTCAAGACCCCGGGACCCTGGATCGGGTCCCTTTCAAAGCTGGCTTGAAGTGGCCCCGTCGCTGGTCCACACCCGCATGATGTCCCTCATCGAGAGAACCCCGATCAGTTCTCCCTCGCGATAGACGGTCAGGTGACGGATTCCCCTTTTTGACATCTCCGTGGCGGCCCTTTCGAGGCTCCATTCGGGCGAGGCGGTGATCACCTTTTCACTCATGTGATCGGAGACCTTTTCGGTGTCGGGATCGAGCCCCTCGCCGATCGCCCGAAGCACGTCACGCTCGGTAAGGATCTGGGGTCCGGGCCAATCATCGTCTTCAACGATGGCGGCCCCGACAGACCGGCTGCTCATTCGCCGGGCGGCCTCACGAAGAGTGTGGTCGGGACCCACCCGAAGCACAACATCCGACATCCCCACACTGACCCGCATTCGACCCCTTTCCACAACTTTGTAACGATCGTTGCCAGCTTATATCATCGTGCGGGCTGTCACAATCTCAACGGTGCCGACTGTCTCGGCGCCGGCCGCGCCCGCCCTGCGCCGGTCGGGGCCAAGGGTCAAAGCACCTGCGCCGCCGGCCTAGATAGAATGGCCGGGCTTCACCAACCGCCATGATGAAGAACAAGTTCTCGACCAAGCTCTCCGCCGCAATCGCCTCTGTCGCCGTCCTCGGTGCCGTGATCGCGGGTTGTGGTACCACCTCGTCCAACTCGGATCCTGAAGCCCTCGGGATTCAGGATCGCGGCCGCCAGCTCTTCAACGCCAACTGCGGCACCTGCCACAAGCTGACCGCCGCCGCCAGCACCGGGACCCAGGGCCCGGACCTCGATGACGCGTTCGCTGCCGCCCGCGCCGCCGGCATGGATGACGACACGATCAAAGGCATCGTGCGGGCCCAGGTCAAACGCCCGCAGGTGGTGAACGGCAACTATCCCGGCGTAACGATGCCGCCGAACATCCTCGAAGGCAATGACCTTGAAGATGTCGCCACCTATGTATCCGCGGTCGCCGGCGTACCCGGGATCGAACCGCCCAAGACCGCCGGGCAGGGACCGGGAGCCGAGCTCTACACCAATAACGGTTGTGGCAGCTGCCATGTCCTCGCCGCCGCGCAGTCGGCCGGTACCCTCGGTCCGGACCTCGACCAGGTGATCCCGAAGATGTCCAAGGCCGAGATCGAGGAAGCGATAGTGGACCCGGGCAAGGTGATTGCCCCCGGGTACCCGAACGCGATGCCGACCACCTTCGGCAGCCAGCTGACCCCGGAACAGCTCAAGCAGCTGGTTGATTTCCTGGCGACATCAGCCGGCCCTGGTGGCAGCGGAAACTGAGTCCGGCTCCCTGAAGCGCCCCGGTCGCTTCAGCATCTCGCCTGAGCGCTATCAGGTCGTCACCCTGATCGCGCTGGTTGTTCTGGTGATCATCGTTTTCACCGGGGCCGGCGTCCGCCTCACCGCCTCCGGCCTCGGCTGCCCCGACTGGCCCAAATGCCACGGTCAGTACGTGGCCCCCTCCCAGATCAACGCCTGGATCGAATACGGCAACCGGCTGGTCACCGGGATCGTGTCAATCACCGTGATCACCGCATCCTTGCTGGCTTTTCTCCGCCGCCCCTACCGCTGGCACCTTGCCTTCTTCGGGGCGCTGCTGCCGCTCGGGGTCATCGCCCAGGCGATTCTCGGCGCCTTCGTCGTCTACTACCACCTCCCCCCCGAGCTGGTCATCTTTCACTTCATCCTTTCGATGATTCTCATCGACGCC
>JBGAOF010000110.1:0-7039 GCA_044221915.1 Solirubrobacterales bacterium | reverse complement strand
TCCCGTTCGAGGTCGCGTTGCGTCCCGTCAGCAGCGAGGAGCGGGTCGGGGAGCAAAGTGCGGTCGTATGGAAGTTCGAGAACTTGACCCCACGGTCGGCGATCCGGCGCATGTTCGGGGTCTCGACCGGCCCGCCAAAAACATCCATGGTCGCGTAGCCGAGGTCATCCCAGACCAGAAAAAGCACGTTCGGGGCATCCTTCCTGGCCTGTGGAGCCAGGAAGGGTGCCCAGTCGGGCTCGGAATCGCGAACGTCAGTCGCGATGCTGCCGTTGAATTGCGGCATTCAGGCGAGTGGTTCTTCGTCCTCGCCGAGGACGATGATGCCCCAGGTGACCCAGACGCAGAGGATGAAGATCGCCAGCGACCACCACGGGAAGGCTCCACCAATCGCCAGCAGGGAGCCGATCGCACCGAGGGTGCCGCCGATCACTCCGATAACCCGGCCGAAAGCGTTGCCGCCGAGTAGTGAGAAACCACCGATCAGCTGAATCACACCGAGAATGATCGTGACCCAGCCCATTGTGTTCAGGTTGGTCAGGATCAGACGGGTGTCGTTCACCAGGACAGTTGCCTTGTCAAGTGCGGCGATCCCGTAAATCACATTCAGGACACCCAGCACCAGCAGTATCACCGCTGCAAATGTGGCTCTTCCGGCTCCTCGCATGTGTTGCTCCTTCTTGCCGCCCGGCGGCAATCTCGGGGATGTACAGGGCCAAGTTAGAAGGCTGGCAGGCCGAGGCTTCACCCCAACAGGATGAATTCGGGCCGCGTATTCTTTGTCTCGATGGAATCGAGCGTTGAAGCCGGGGAAGCAGGGCCAATGCCCGCCAACCCGGGCAGCCACCTGCTGCCCCGGATGCGACTGGTCGAAGGGCTGAAAGCCGCCAGCTCCGCCCGGGTGGTGGTCCTCGAAGCCCCCGCTGGCTATTCGAAGACGACAACGCTGCAGCTCTGGGAGGAGGCTGATGCCCGGCCCTTCCCCTGGGTTCAGTGTGAAGCCCGCCTGAACGACCCGGCGCTGCTGCTCGAGATCCTCGTTGACGCCCTTGAAGTGACCGGCCTCGATCCGGAAGCGGTCGAGGCACTCAGTTCGCCGACCCCCGACCTGTCGCTGCTGCTTGAGCGGGTTGGCGACGCCATCGCCGGTCTCGATCCGTTCGTCCTGGTCTTTGACGATGCTCATCTGCTCGAATCCGACGCTGCCTGGCAGGTGATCTACTCGACGATCCTCGCCTTGCCGGCCGGGTCACAGGTCGCTGTGGCATCCCGGACCCACCCGGGACTGCCGGTCGGCCGACTTCGCGCCCGGGCCGAGCTCTACGAGGTCGGCATGGGCGACCTCGCCATGACCAGGCACGAAAGTCACGAATTGCTGGCAGGAATATCCCCCGGTCTCGGTGAACGCGCGGACGAGATCCGCGAAAAGACCGAGGGTTGGCCCGCAGCCCTGTACCTGGCCGGTCTCGCGCTCCGGCAAGGGGCCGAAACCAGACCGGAAACCATCGGGTTTGGAGGTGGTGACCGTGTGCTGGTCGAATACTTCCGGGAAGAGATCTTTCAGGACATGCCGGAGGATGACGCCCGGTTCCTGTGCCGGACTTCGATCCTGAGCGAGTTGAGTGGCCCGCTTTGCGACGCGGTCGCCGGGCGGACCGATTCACTGGCAATGCTCGACCGGCTGGCCAGACAGAACGCCCTCATCGTCCCCCTGGATCGGGATAACACGCGTTTCCGTTACCACCATCTTTTCCAGGGGATGCTTCGCCACGAGCTTGCTTTGAGAGAGGCCGGCCTCGAACCCGAGCTCCACCATCGGGCCGCTGTCTGGCTGGCTGCGAACGGCGACATCCCCCGCGCCATTGATCACGCCATCGCCTCCGGCGATTTTGAACTTGCCGGCGCCTGCATCTGGCTCGATCTTCCGGAGATCCTCGGTCGCGGCCGGATCGCCACGCTCGATCGCTGGTTCGGGGCGATCGGCGACGACCGGATCGCCCGGATTCCCGCTTTGATCCTCTCCCGGGCCCACCGTGAAATCGCCATGGGCCGCGGCGACGAGTCCTACTACTGGCTTTCGGTCGCCGAGCGCGAGATCGGAGAGGACTCGCCGGCCTACGGAGACCTTTTCGCGCTTCGGGCGACGATCGGGCCGGACGGACCGGCTGGCATGATCAAGGACGGACGCAAGGCCGCGGAGCTGGTCTCGCCCTCCAGCCCCTGGCAGGTGCCGGCCAAACTATATGAGGGAGTCGGTCTCTTGCTGGCGGAAGAGGGATCGGCCGTACCATTGCTGAGGGAGACGGCGCGTGAGGCCGCCCTGGTCTCACCGATCATCCAGGTGATGGCCCACGCCCAGCTCGCTCTCGCGGGTGGATCGACGAGGCCTATGGGCATGCCGCCCGGGCACGGGATCAGGTCGAGCGTTGTGGACTGGGCTCGCTCAGGGTGATGACGTTGATTTACGCGACCTTGGCCCTGGTCAGAGCGAAGCAGGGACGGGCCGAGGATGCGTTCAGGGAACTGGAAACCAGCCAGCGCATCGGGGAAGGGCTGGTTGACTTCATTCCCTGGCACGAATCGGAGCTCATCCTCTGCCGGTGCCGGACCCTGCTCCGGATCGGCCAGTACGACCTCGCGGCCGATCAGCTTCAGCAGGCCGAAGCCGTAGTCGAGCGAATCCCGGACTCGCCGCGGCTCAATCGATGGCTCGCGGAATGCCGGGAAAGCCTCCACAAGGTTCGTGGTGATGAAAAAAGGCCGGGTCTCAACCTCACCAGAGCGGAACTGCGGACTCTCCAGTACCTGCCCAGCCATCACTCGTTCCGGGCGATCGGCGAGCAGGTCTTCCTTTCACAGAACACGGTCAAGACGCAGGCCAATTCTCTCTACCGGAAACTGGGAGTCAATTCCCGGGCCGAAGCGGTGATGGAGGGACGACGCCTTGGCCTGCTCGACAGTGAGGACAGCTGAATCTGGACAATCATCCGGTTGGGGTGAGGGCCGGCGCATCCCAGTGGGTAGATTTCCGGATGTACCCGCCGAGTATTCGAGGAAGGACCGACGCGTGACTGAAGACATCGAAGAAATGGGCCCGATTGACTACGTGCTGGTCGAGTGGCCGGACAATGAGCCGACCGGCGAGGCCATCCCCTATCTGGTTGATCTGGTCGACAGCGGCCTGATTCGCATTCTCGACCTCGCCTTCATCGTGAAAAACGAGGACGGCTCAGTCACCGAGATGGAGATCTCCGATCTCGGTGGTGACGCGGAGTCTTTCGCGATATTCGAGGGGGCCTCTTCGGGGCTCCTCGACGAAAGCGATCACGCCGATGCGGCCGAAGCGCTTGAGGCCGGCAAAGCGGCGGCCCTGCTCGTCTACGAAAATCGCTGGGCCGGTCCGTTCGCCTCGGCGGTGCGCCGTTCGGGCGGTCAACTCGTCGCCAGTGGCCGGATCCCGGTGCAGGCGTTGCTCGCGAGCCTCGACGCCACCGAAGCCTAGGAATCACAGAAAGCCAGGAGGAAAGAAATGCCAGGACTGATCAGAGGTGTCGCCCGGACCGCGGCGATCGCCGGAACCGCAACCGCAGTCAGCAACCGGGTCTCCCGCCGTCAGGGCCAGCGTTGGGCAGAACAGGAGGCGCAGCAGGCGCCCCCGCAGCAATACGCGGAACCCGCCCCCGCCGCTCCGGCCCCTGCCACTGCCGACCCGATCGCGCAGCTGAAGGAACTCGGCGAACTTCATCAGAGCGGCGTCCTGACCGACGAGGAGTTTGCGGCGCAGAAGGCCAAGATTCTCGGCAGCTGAGGCCGCCCCCATCAGTCAGCCTGGCCGGGATTTCCACGAATTCCGCGAGATCATCAACCGGATCCCGGTGGTGATTTCCGATCAGGGCCGGGAACGCCACGCCTACGGCCTCTATCAGGGTGACGGCATCGCAAGGGACAACTTCCCGGACCGGATAATCATCTTCAAGGACACTCTGGTCCGTGATTTCGGCCATGACCACGGGCTGCTCGCGGCACAGGTTGAACGCACGGTCCGGCATGAACTTGGCCATCACCTCGGATATGACGAGGGCGGGGTCAGGGACCTCGGGCTCTGAAGCCCCGTTGCCTGTAGGCTCGCCACATGTCCAAAGCAACTCTCAACACCACGGCCGGGCCGATCACGATCGAGTTTTTCGACGATGACGCCCCTAAAACGGTCGAAAACTTCCGCAAGCTCGCTGGTGACGGCTTCTACGACAACCTGACCTTCCATCGGGTGATCAAGGACTTCATGATCCAGGGCGGCTGCCCCCAGGGTACGGGCACGGGCGGTCCCGGATACACCTTCGAGGACGAGTTCAACGACAACAAGGTCGTCCGTGGTGCACTTGCCATGGCCAACGCCGGTCCCAACACCAATGGCTCCCAGTTCTTCATCGTCACCATTCCCGCAGCCGAATGGCTGGACGGCAAGCACACCGTTTTCGGCGAAGTGACCGAGGGAATGGACGCGGTTGATGCGATCGAGGCCACCGCGACCGACGGGCGCGACATGCCCCTCGAACCGCAGGTGATCGAGAGCGTCGAACTGGGCTGAGCATTCCCGGCGCAGATTCCGCGCCATGGTTGCGGGTCAGTCCGCGCCACGGTTACGGGTCAGTCCGCGCCACGGTTACGGGTCAGGCCGGGGTTTCCGATCCTTCAGCTCCAGAAGCCTCGGTCTGGTCGATGTAGATCACCTGATCGCCCCGTTCAAGGGTGCGGCATTCCTCGTCACCGGGCCGGTGGACCCTGCCGTCACGGATCACCGCGATCGCAGTTTCGGAGCTGTCGCGCTCAACCGGTTCGCCGTGAGCCTCGACGTAACGCTCGTTGATGTCGAGGCCGTCGCCGAAGGTGAGCAGGTCGTTGACCACCCGCGCTGCCTCGGGTGTCTCCGCAGCCATACCGAGGATGCGACCGGCCGAACTGGAGGAAACGATCACCTCGGAAGCCCCCGACGAGTAGAGCAACTCGACGTTGGATTCCTCCTTGCAGGAGGTGACGATCTTGGCTTTGTCGTTCAGCTCGCGGACCCGCAGCACGGTCAGGATCGCCTGTTCGTCGGAACTGAGGGCGACAATTATGAAGCGGGCCGTTTTCACCCTTGCCGCCTCGAGGATCTGGCGGTCATAGGACTTGCCTGAAATGCCATTCAGCCCGAGGCGATTGGCCTCCTCGAGGGCCGAGTCGCTCTCATCGATCACCACCGCGTCAATCTCGTCGTCATGGCTCTGGATGAAATCGAGCGAGGACCGTCCCTTGATCCCGAAGCCGCAGACCACCACGTGATCGCGAAGGTCACGTTGCCACTTTCGCATGCGGAACTGGAATCTGGACTGCTCGGCCAAGACCTGAAGCGTAGTGCCAACCAGCAAAACGATGAAGAGAACGCGGATCGGGGTGACCACGACCGTGGTGACCAGACGGGCCGCCTCCGAGACCGGGACGATGTCGCCGTAGCCGGTCGTGGTGATCGTCACCGTCGAGTAATAGAGGGCGTCGACGAAGGTCAGGAGCTGGTGGGGATGTTCGTTGTCGACGTAGCCCGTGCGGCCGAACCAGGTAATGAAAGTGACAATCAGGAGCAGCAGAGTGGCCAGTGCGAAGCGCTGAAGGATTGCTCTCAGCGGATCCTGCCGAACCCGGATCAGCCGGAAACGTGCGGGTGCGACCGGCAGCGGTGGCGGAGGTTTTCGGTTCCGTTTCAAGTGGCAGCAGCATAGAACCTGCCGGCCCGTCTGCCCGGGTCCCGGTCCACCCGGACCGGCACTTCTCGTGGCGCAGCCGGGCGCGGTTCCTTGCAGGTACCCTGCATGACCCGTGTTTACCTCTCTGAAGTGCCATGACTGAGCCCCTCGCCAACAGTTTCGAGCCCGTTTCGTTCGAGCAGTGGAGTGAGGCCGCGACTGGCGGCGACGATCAGCTCGCCCAGATGACCCTGCTTGAGGACGGGGTCGAAGCGAAGTGGCTTTACACACCGAAGGATTCCATCGCGCCGGACCCGGCAGGGCTGCCAGGCAAGGCACCCTTCGCCCGGGGAACCAGGTCCGGACGCCACTGGGAGATCCGCCAGGCCCAGACCAACCCGGACCGGATCCGGGCGAACGCCGAGATACTCGAGGACCTGAATGGTGGTGTCACCGAGATAACCCTGCGGTTCGACCGGGCAGCCCGGGACGGGTCCGTGCCCGGCAGTGAGGATTTTGACCGGGGCCGCGGTGTCGATGGCATCGCGATCTCCAATCTCGACCAGCTCAGCGAAGTCCTCGAAGGTGTTCACCTCGACATGGCCGGGGTGGCGCTTGAAGCCGGGGCCTCGGCACCAGCCGCCGCGGCCCTGCTCGCAGCTCACTGGCGGGAGAACGGGATCGGCCCCGGATCTGCGCGCGGTTCCTTTCGCTGTGACCCGCTGGGCACCCTGGCGCGTACCGGCATGCTGCCGAAATCACCGGAGGATGCGCTCGCCGAAGCTGGTGCACTGGCGGCTGAGACCGCAGGGACATGGCCGTCGGTCAGGGCCCTCGCAGTCGACACCGGGGTCTACGTGGAGGCCGGTGCGAGCGCAGGATGGGAGCTGGGTATTGCCATCGCAACTGGGGTCGAGTACCTGCGTGCTGCCGAGGCGGCCGGCCTCGAGCCCGCCGGGGCCGCCGCCCGAATCGAATTCGATCTCGCGGTCGGCCCGGACCAGTTCCTCGAGATGGCCAAGTTCCGGGCGGTCCGGCGACTCTGGGCCCGGGTGCTGGAAGCGTCAGGCGTGGAGGAACCGGCCCGATTCTCACCCACCTTCGCCACCACCTCGGCCCGCATGATCAGCGCCGTCGACCCGTGGGTCAACATGCTCCGGGTTACGACCGCGGCCTTTGCGGCGGGCACCGGCGGGGCCGGGGCCGTCAGCGGCGTGACCGCGACGCCGGTGCCGAGCTGGCGGTCGAGCACGTCCGCGGGGCGAGCCTTCGGCAGGCCGAGGGCGGCGGTGCGGGCGTGGTACAGGGCGCCGGCCTGG
>JBGAOF010000010.1:0-19573 GCA_044221915.1 Solirubrobacterales bacterium | reverse complement strand
CCCCCGGCGTGGCGGGAAGTACGGGATCGCCAAGTGGGTCGCCCGGCGACTCGCGCTCAGCGTCGTGGTGCTGCTGCTGGTTTCGGTCATCGTCTTCGTCGCGACCCAGGCGCTGCCGAGCGACCCGGCCGAGGCCATCCTCGGCCGTGACGCGACTCCCCAGCGCGTCGCCGCGCTGACCGATCAGCTGACCCTCGACGAGCCCGTGCTCGGGCAGTACACATCCTGGTTCGGAGGCGTGCTCACCGGTGATCTCGGAAACTCGCTGGCATCCCGGCGCCCCGTCTCCGGTGAGATCGGCAGCGTGTTCGTCAACTCGATGGCGCTGCTCCTCTGCTGCGCGATCTTCCTGCTTCCCCTCGCGGTCGGCCTCGGGGCATGGTCGGCGATGCGGCGCGACAGTCTCGGAGACCGGGGCGGGCTCGGCGCATCGCTGCTGGTCGGCGCGATCCCCGACTTCGTGATCGGCATCGTCCTGACCATCCTCTTCGCGACCAACGTGCTGAAGATCCTTCCCGCGGTGGCGTTGTTCCCCGAGGGTTCCTCTCCGTTCTCCCACCCCGATGCGCTCGTGCTTCCGACCCTGACCCTGGTCATCGCTTCGATGCCCTACCTCTACCGGCTCTCGAGGGCCTCGATGATCGAGATCCTCGAGTCCGACTACGTCCAGATGGCCAAGCTCAAGGGCGTTCCGTCCAGACGAATCATGCTCCGGCATGCCCTGCCGAACGCCCTGGTGCCGACGATCCAGGCCTCGGCGCTGGTACTCAGCCTTCTGCTCAGTGGAGTCGTGGTGATCGAGTTCCTTTTCCGCTTTCCCGGACTTGGTTCCGAACTGGCCGAATCGATCTCGAACCGTGACCTGCCGATGATCCAGACGATCACGCTCATCTACGCGGCCGTGATCGTCCTGCTCAACCTCATCGCCGACCTGCTGACCGTGCTGGTCAGTCCCCGCCTCCGAGGTGAGCTCAAATGAGCGGATCGACCTCGCTCCTGGGGAGGAGTTGGAAGCAGAAGCAGACCCGGATCGGAACGGCGATCATCGTGGTCGTCCTCTTCATCACCTTCGTCGGGCCCCTGCTGGCCCCTCACTCCGCGACCGAGTTCGTGGGCCCGCCCTTCACGGGATCGACCTCAGCTGCTCCGCTCGGAACGGACGTGCTCGGTCACGACGTCCTTTCCCGAACCCTCCGCGGGGGTCTCTTCGTCGTCTGGTCCTCGATCGCCGCAGCGATCGTCGCGATGCTGATCGGTGTGAGTCTCGGGCTCCTCGCCGGCTACCGGGGAGGAATGAGCGACGGTGTGACGATGAGGGGATTCGACATAGTCCTCGCCTTCCCGCAGCTGATCCTCGTTCTGCTCTTCGTTTCCATGGTCGGACCGAAGGCCTGGCTGATCGTTCTGCTGACCGGCATCGCTCTCTCCCCCGGCGTGGCGAGGGTCACCCGAGGGCTCACCATGGAGGTTTCGAAGCGCGACTTCGTGCGAGCGGCCGAACTGATGGGAGTCAGCCGGTGGCGAATTCTCTGGAGCGAGATCCTCCCCAACCTCTCGTCGGCTCTCCTCGTCGAGTTCACGACCCGGATGATCTGGGCGATTGGCATCATCGCGTCGCTCAGCTTTCTCGGTCTCGGTCCCGCGGCCGAGGATGGCAACTGGGGCCTGATGATCAACGAGAACCGGGCCGGGCTTCCGATTCAGCCGCTCGGTGTGATCGCCCCGGTGGCGGTGATGGCCGGTTTCGCGATCGGGGCCGGGCTGATCGCCGAAGGAATCGGCCGGGCCATGGCCCGGATCGAATCCACGAAGGCGGCGCGATGAGCGGCCCGGCGGTGTCGGTCAAGGACCTGAAGGTCGAACTCGACAACGGCCAGGACGTGGTCGACGGGATCAACTTCGAGGTCGAACCCGGTGAGATACTCGGTGTGGTCGGTGAGTCGGGAAGCGGCAAGACGACGGTCGGGACTGCGCTGCTCGGCCACACCCGAACCGGTGCCGGGATCACTGGCGGGTCGATTGAAGTCGGGGAAACCGACATTCTCAACCTGGATCCCGGAAAGCTGACCTCGGTCCGGGGAAGGGTAGTCGCCTACGTTCCCCAGGATCCGGCCGCCGCGCTCAACCCCGCACTGCGGATCGGCTCCCAACTCCGTGAAGTCATGAACATTCACGGCGCTTTCAAAGGCGAAAGGGAGGAGCGGATCGAACGGATCCTGGCCGATGTGAGACTTCCATCGGACCGGGATTTCCTCCGGCGATACCCACACGAACTCTCT
The DNA here is from genome assembly GCA_044221915.1 of Solirubrobacterales bacterium. Taxonomy (GTDB): domain Bacteria; phylum Actinomycetota; class Thermoleophilia; order Solirubrobacterales; family 70-9; genus 67-14. The sequence continues at coordinate 17,294 of JBGAOF010000010.1, read as the reverse complement.
GGAGGTCAGCAGCAACGGGTGGCGATAGCGATGGCCTTCATGCTCCAGCCCACGGCAATCGTCCTCGACGAACCGACCACAGGCCTCGACGTGACCACTCAGGCCCATGTGCTCGAAACCGTACGGCGGCTCTGTGCCGAACACCAAGTGGCGGCGATCTACATCACACATGACCTCGCGGTCGTCTCGGACCTCGCCCACCGAGTTATGGTCATGTACGCTGGCCGGATCATCGAGATAGGAAGCCGGGAGCAGGTGCTCTTTTATCCACGGCACCCCTACACACAGCTGCTGCTGCGGGCCATACCCTCGGTGACCGAACGGACCCGGCTCAATCTCATGCCGGGGACCGCGCCTCCGCCGGGTCATCGCCCGGGAGGATGCAGCTTCCGTCCCCGCTGTCCGCTCGCGACCGTGGAATGCGGGCAGGTGGATCCGCCACTCGAAACCCTGGAGGCGATCCATTCCGCCGCCTGCCTTCGTCTCTCGGAAACGGAATCGGGCAGCCACCAGGCTTCGTCACTCCCGGACCTGGTCTCGCCTCAGGGCCGTGAGCCGCTCGTCTCGCTCGATTCGATTGGATTTGCCTATGGCACAAATCAGGTGCTGACGGGCGTCTCGCTTGACATCCATCCCGCGGAATGTGTCGCGATCGTCGGTGAGTCCGGCAGCGGCAAGACGACATTATCCAGGGTCATCGCCGGGCTTCTTGCTCCGGGAGCCGGGAGAGTCACTTTCCTGGGCAAGGATCTGCCTCGCTCGACGCGTGAACGTTCGCCCGAGCTTCTGCGGTCGATCCAGTACGTATTCCAAAATCCGTACGGTTCTCTGAATCCCCGGAAGTCGGTCGGGGAGATCCTCGCTCGTCCCGTATCCCAGTTCGGGATCGAAGGCGATCCGAAGTCTCTGGTCGACAAGGCGCTCGAGGAGGTCGGCCTTTCGGCGGATATGGCCGACAGCTTTCCCCAGGATCTCTCGGGTGGTGAGCGTCAGCGGGTCGCAATCGCCAGGGCCCTGGTGGGCCGACCGGAACTGTTGATCTGCGACGAGGTTACTTCGGCCCTGGACGTCTCGGCCCAGGCTGGAATCGTTTCTCTTCTTCGGCAGCTGGTCGACGTCAGCGGGCTGGCGATTCTCTTCGTCACGCACGATCTCGCGCTGGTCAGATCAGTGGCAGATCGCTGTGCCGTGCTGGAACGAGGATCCATGGTCGAGGCCGGAACTTCCTCCACGGTGATTGATGCGCCATCGCACGACTACACGCGCGAGCTGATTGCCGACACCCCGGTGGTGGCCCGGTGACCCGGAACAAGCCATAGAACGAAAGGAACTCAGACGATGCCTTCTATCGGACCACTCGAAGTAGGAATAGTTCTGATCATCGCCCTGCTGGTCTTCGGACCCAAGAAGCTCCCCGAACTCGGCAAGTCCGTCGGAAGCGGCATGCGCGAGTTTCGCTCCTCGTTGTCAGGAGACGGCGAAAAGTCGAGCGACAGCAAGGCCAAAGCCCTTCAGACGGGCGAAGAAATGGAAGCGACTACCAGCCGCTGATTCGCCGTAACGCGGTCGTATCCGAAACCCCACTGATCCTGGTCCTGAGTTTCTTCACCCCGTTACCACGCGGGAGCCCGGCCAGCTTGGCGATATCGCGGCTGTACCCGGCGGTGGTGCAGTCGACCACTGCCTGGCCGCCAGCCCGCTTCAAGAAGGTGTCGACCGGGCGGGGCTAGCCATGAAACGCGGATTCTCCTGAACCTTCTCCAGGGCCTCGGAAAAGCGCTCTCCGTACTTGGTGAAACGCGGTGTCGCTGCGTCCACTCGGCCCCGGGAACCGATGGCATCGTCGTGGATATCGTGGACCTCCTCGATCAGATCGAAGCGGCTGGGGTCGTCGGTGACTGACTGCCAGGCTGAGCATCCAGCCGGGTCAGTGCCGATCAAGGCGGCGACCTCATCGACGCTGGGCCGTCCCTTGATCTCCAGGCCCTGCCAACCAGTCAGGGGCAGGCCCACCCGCTTTCAGAACCCCCTCTAGCTGCCGCTTCCTCTCGCTCGTCGCCGGGATCACCCTCAACCACCAACTCGAGGAACCACCAGATCCCTAATTAACTACACAGCTTGACCGTGGAACTACTCATCTAGTTGGACGGCGGGGCGGTGGAGACCGGCAGTCCCAGGCCCAGCCAGTCCTGGATCCCGCCGCGGTAGTAGGCTAGGGCGGCAGCCGGAACACCGGCTTCAAGCAGGATCTTGATCGCCCGGGGAGTCGCGGCGCATTGGGGCCCGTTACAGAAAAGCACGGTCACACGGCCGGGATCGAAGGTGGCGAGATGGTCGCCGGTCTCTTCCCACGGGATCACCAGGGAACCCGGGATGGTGCCGCTGGCGTTCACATACTCCACTTGGCGGGTGTCGACCAGCCGCCCGCCGGACTCGATCTGCCGGATCACTTCGAGCTCGCCCCAAGTGGGGGTTTCCGGATGAAGCTGATGGGGCTGAATCGTCCCCCACCAGGGGTCGAGGATCACCAGGCCGTCGTCGCTGACCCGGGGGACCCGCTGTGGTTCATGCCCCGGGGGAGCCTTGGCCCGGATGATCTCGGCGGCTGCGGACATCGCCCGCGACTGTCGTCAGGAAGCTACGGCAGCCGGAATCAGCTCGCGTTCCTCAAGGTACGCGAGCAGACGGGCCGCTGATTCCTCCGGCTCCTCTTCCTCGGTCTTGAGAGCGATCTCCGGGTTCAGGGGCGCCTCGTATGGATCAGAGACCCCGGTGAACTCCTTGATCTCTCCCGCAAAAGCCTTCGCATAAAGGCCCTTCACGTCGCGCTCCGCGCAGGCATCAACCGAGGCATCGATGTAAACCTCGATGAAGCGGTCACCCATCAGCTCGCGGGCTTCGTCACGCAGCTCCCGATAGGGCGAAATCGCGGCGGTAATCACCGGTACGCCGTTGCGGGAGAGCAGGTCGGCGACAAAGGCGATCCGTCGGATGTTGATGTCGCGGTCTTCCTTCGAGAAGCCGAGACCCTTCGAAAGGTTCTCGCGGACGATGTCGCCGTCGAGGATCTCGAGCCGGGAACCACGGTCCTTCAACTCCCTGGCGACGATCTCGGAGATGGTGGTCTTGCCGGCCCCGGAAAGTCCGGTGAACCAGAGGGTGAACCCCTTGCTGTCTGACATCGGTTAGTTGTCCTCCTTGTAAGCGTCGATCAGGATTTCGGCTACCTCGGGCCGGGAGAACTCGGGCGGGGGCATTTCACCGTTGCCGAGCATGGAGAACCGCTTCGCGGGGTCCGGCGTAGTGCATCTTCGACGGATTCACTCCGAGGATCACCCGGTCGTTGGGGTAGTAGTCCTCCATCAGCAGCGCGTAACACATAATACGTACCGCTGCGGGGATGTCACCGGCCTTGGTCTTGCCAATCAGTGGATGAATGAAAAGCCCGTCGGAAACCTCAAGCGCCGCCTTGGTCAGGTACTCGTGAGCGCGGTGGATCGGGTTGCGGGTCTGGAAGGCGACGATCCGCTTCCAACCCCGGTCGGCGAAGGCCTGCCGCGACTCGGCCGGAGTCAGGTAGCGGCGTTGAAAGGCCTCTTCATGATCGGGAAGCGCGTCGACCTCGATCGGTCCGGCCAGGCAACGGCTGCCGTCCTCGTGGATTGCAGCCACGCCCGGGTGCTCGAGATCCTCGGTCAGGTAGACCGAGCGGGCCTCATGTCCGAGGTCCCGTTCGAAGATCTCCTCCACGGTGATCGAGCCGAGCGGCTTGTCCTCATCCGAGGTGAGGCGGATTACATCACCGACCTGGCATTCGAGCCCGGTTGCGAGGGTGATCGGGATCGGCCAGTAATCACCGGCGGCCGTGCGCATCTCGTCGCAGACCCTTTGCCAATCGGCCGAGCCCTGGAACCCGGTCAGCGGCGCGAAGCCACCGTTTCCGATCATTTCGAAGTCGGCGGTCTGTCTCTCGGAAAGCTGGAGGGATAGCTCGGTCATGGTCACGCTCGTGGGGGGAAGTAAGTTGACAGAAAAGGTGAAGAATCCTGCAGCCTAGTCGCTACGACCACCTGATGACGCCTGATCCGCAGCTAGTTGATGCCGCATTCCGTCTTGCCGGACCCGGACCAGCGACCGTCACGAGACGATTGGCCGGGGTGGACAGGAAGGGTGCAGTGGGTGCAGCCGATCGAGGGATATCCCTGATCGTGCAGCGGATTGTACGGGATTCGATGCTTGTGGAGGTGAGTCCACACATCCCTTTCGGTCCAGTCCGCGAGCGGGTTCAGCTTCCAGAGGTCAAAGCGCTTGTCCCACATGAACTTGGGCGCACCGGCCCGGGTCGAGGCGTCCTCGCGCCGGATGCCTGAAACCCAGCAGTCGACGGTCGCCAGGGCGTTACGCATCGGCTCGACCTTGCGGATCTCGCAGCAGGCATCCGGGTTGGTCTTCCAGAGCTGGTCCCCGTACTGGCGTGCCTGCTCCTCCGGCGTGATCGAATGCCAGCGCTCGAATTCAATCCCGAAGTGCTCGGCAAGCCTGTCCCGGGTTTCGTAGGTTTCGGGAAACAGGAAGTCCGTGTCGAGATAAAAGAACCGGGCCGAAGGGTTGATCTCGGTCGCCAGATGTACGACCACCGAGCTTGTCTTCTGGAACGAGCAGGCGATGTACATGTCCTCGCCGAACTGATCGAAGGCCCATTCGAGCGCTTCCTTCGCGCCCAGCGGCTCGAGCCGCGCGGCCTCGGCTTCCGCATCGAAGCGCGCGGCGAGAACACGGCTGGCCTGATCGGCCTTGCGCGCCGCCTCAACTTCGGCTGGGGTCAATGTCACTGGAGGCTCCATCTGGGACTAGATCGCGCATTCCCCTTCGCCGCGCTCGACCCGGTACGGGTCGGAACGGTTGAAGTCGATGAACATCTGCATGGTTTCGAGACTGAACTCGACCGGCATGGTGAGATCCTTCACTACTTCCTCCATGGCGGTGGTTCCGACCCGGCCGACGAAGGCATTGAAGACCTCGCCTTCATCCCTGCCGTCCTCGTAGAAACGGATCCAGCGTTCGACGGCATCGGGTACCCGGCGGGCCGGGAGCCGCGCCTTGAGGCGAGTGCCGTAGATCGTGTCACCGTCGGTGTATTTGCCGCCGAGATGCGGGATGTAGGCGGGGATGGTTCTGTCACCAACCTTCAGTGAAGCACCGTAGAAGCCGATGTTGGCGATGTGGTGCTGGCTGCATCCATTCGGGCAGCCGCTCATCTTGATGTGGATCTCCCGGGTGAGGGGATCGGTGATGTCCATGGCCTCGACCCGTTCCTGGATGGCCTGGTTGAGCCCGGGTGAAGCCGTGATCCCCATCTTGCAGGAGTCGGTTCCCGGGCAGGAGACGACATCGGTGATCCTCCGCGGCCCGATGCCGTCGAGCCCGAGCTCCCCGAGTTCCTTCCAGACGTCGTGAAGGGACTCCTCGCGGACCCAGCGCAGGACAATGTTCTGCTGGACGGTCATCCGGGCGAAGCCGCTGGTGAACTTGCGCATGATCTGACCAAGCCCGCGGAACTGATCCGGTGTCAGGTCGCCGCGGACTACCTTGACTTCGACCGTGTGAAAGCCGGCCTGGCGCTGGGGCTGGACGTTGGCTTCCAGGAAACGGTCGAATCCGGCCCGGTCACCATTCGGCGGCGGCCCTGGGGCGGGCGGTTCGACCAGCGCGCCTTCCTCGTCAACCTCGAAGACCAGCCGGTCAATGCCGAAGTCCCTTTCGGCGGTCCAGTCACCCTCCAGTTCCTGATCCACCATGTTGCGGACCTCGTCGATCCCCACCTTGTCGACCAGGACCTTGATCCGTGCCCGGGCCCGGTTGGGCCTGAGCCAGGCCTGCCGGTCGTAGACCCGGAGGATCGCTTCGGCGACCTTCAGAAAGTCACCATTGTCGGCCTCGACGAATTCGTAGAGGGTTGGCGCAACCCTTGGCATGATCGAGGTCCCGCCCCCGACCCGGACCTCGAAGCCTTTTACCCCGCCGCGGATGCGGCTGAGGAAGGCGATGTCGTGGATCCCGGTCATCGCCCGGTCGGCATCGGAACCGGTGAAAGCGGTCTTGATCTTCCGTGGCATCAGCTGGGTGGTCGGGTGCCGTACGAAATAGCGGGTGTAGGCCCCGGCGTGACGGGTCGGATCAAAGATTTCGTCTTCGGCGACCCCGGCCCAGGGGTCACCGGTCACGTTGCGAACCGTGTTGCCGCAACCTTCCCTGGAGGAAAGGCCGCTGGGAGCGAGATCGCGCAGCATGTGGGCCATCTGGTTTAGCGGCACATGGTGGATCTGGATGTTCTGGCGGGTGGTGATGTGGCCCTTGTTGAGCGGGGCATAGGTTTCGATCGCATCGGCGAAAGCATCCATCTGTTCAGGTGTGACCCCGCCGAACGGCAGCTTGATCCGGACCATCTGGACTCCCGGCTGGCGTTGCCCGTAAACCCCCTGCTTGAGGCGGAAGCCGATGAACTGGTCTTCGGGGGTCCGGCCATCGAGAAAATCATTTGCCTCGCCTTCGAAATCCTCGAACTCCCGCTCGATGATCGGGATCACATGGCCGGGGACGTTTTCGTAGGTCTCCGGGTTGGTCAGGGTTCCCGGCCGACCTTTGCCCGCCTGGACCTTGCCCTCTTCCTGTTCGATCCCCTTGTCCCCCGGCTTCGGCCGGCGGGCGCTGTCCGTTCGCCCGGAGGCTTTCGGGGGCCGGGTGGATCTTGTTGTTGGTGGGGCCGTGGTGGGCTCCAATTACGAATCCTCCTGCTGGAAACGGGGCCGGGACAGTAAAGCGGATATTCACCCTAGCAAAAAGCCCTAAATCTGACCGGATTTAGGGTATTAGTCTCCGGGCATGGATCGCGAGGTTCGTGGCCATCGCCAGGCCAACCCCGGCCGCGGCCAGCTTCAGGCGTTGTTACGGGCCTGCGCCTCCAGTGCGGCCGCGGCCTCGCCCGGTTCGGCGGCGTAGCCGTCCTCGGGCATGACCGGGCGTCCTTCCTCGAGCCAGCCGACGATCCCGCCCTCCAGGTTGTGAGCGTCATAGCCGGCCCCGGCAAAAGCCTCGGCCGCCATGTGGGACCGGCTTCCGTTCCGGCAGTAGAAGACAACCTTCTCGCGGGGTCCGATCTCGTCCCGGCGATCGGTCAATTCCTCGAGCCCGATCCGATCCGATCCCGCAAGACGACCGGCCTCATGTTCATGGCTGGTGCGGACGTCAATGAGCCGGACACCTTCGGCGGCCAGCTCTGCCACCCGGGCCGCGGTCAGGTCCAGCGGGTCCCCGGCCCCCTCCGGCTTGATCTGGTCGCTGCTCTTGCTGCCTTCGCCCGGGACTCCCATGAGGAAAAACCGTAGCAGCCGGATCGAGCCCCGCCCGGACCGGGGCCGACCGGCCAGGACCGGCCAGCCCGGAAGCGGCGGGCTAAGCGAACGGACGGACGGATCAGGTGACGTCCTTGCCCTCAATCAGGAAAGCAACCCTGACGTGGGCGCGGTATTCGTCGAGGTTCTCGCCCCGGATGCCGGTCGAGACGATGTCCACGGCACGAATATTGCGCAGTGAATCCTGAGCCTGCTTGAGGGCTTGCTGGGCTGCGTCGTCGGTCGAAACCCTGGAACTGCCGACCAGCTCGATGATCTTGACTACGGCCATCTCTTCTCCTCGGTTGTTTCTCCCGATGCTAGTCGCTCGGAAGAAGCGGCGCGGGAGGACTCAGAACGTGCCGGCCGGGCGGCCGGGGCCGAATGGTTCTTTGGCAGAAACACCCTCCTCAAGGGCAACCTTGAGCCAGGGGTTCATTCCGGCGGGGTCGGCCGCTCTGGCGACAGCGGTGTCCGCGTTGAAGCGCTGGATCGCGGCGGCGATCGCCGCCGCCTCCTGCGGACTTGCTGCCTGGGCAATTGAAAGGCCAGTCATGCCGGGGATGATTCCACGGAAGTCTCCGGCATGCGCTGCGGCGGTCTGGCCGGCCGGTCAGCCGGAAGCGGCAGCCCCGGCGCTTCGGACCCGGTCGTCCATCGCCTGGCGCAGGGCCGCGACCGTCGGGCGGCCGCCGGTCACGGGACTGGCCCGGTAACTGGCGCCTCCCGGGGTCAGCAGCCGGGAGGGTTCGCCGCCGTCCGCCGGGTAGCTTCCGATCGTCCCGTCCAGCATCGCGCCCCAGCCGACGAACCAGTTCCCCTCGGGATCCAGCCGGGCAGAACCGAAGCCGATCGAATAGGTCAGCAGCGGATCGGTGACCTCGTCAATCAGGGTTGCAGTTCCCCGCGCCGCGTTGATCCGGTAACGAACCGCTCTCGGCTGTCCGGGCTCGAGGTAGGTGGCATTGTCGAGAACTGTGATCGAACCGTCGGCAGCGAAACGGGCGTCGTGCTGCCCTCCCAGCGGGTAGCTGCCCCGCTCGTCCCCATGGACCTCCAGGGAACGGGCAGTGGGTGTGCCACCGAGCTTCCAGAGGATCTTTCCGCTTCGGCGGTCAATGCAGTAGACGGCGTCGAGATGCCGGAAAGAAAGCAGGATCCGCTGGCCGCGACGGTCGATCGAGTTCCAGTGGTTGATGTCGTAGGGCTGGCCGAAGGCGGCCAGGGTCTCCCACCACCGCCCCGTTTCGCGCAACCCGATCCGGGGGTAGGCATTCCAGCTCCAGACCACTCGTCCGGCGGGCGTGATCTCCTGGACCTGTGCGGTGTCGATCGTCGATTTCGTCCGGCCCCCGAAGCGGCTTGTATCAACCCCCCGGACCAGCCGGTGGGCACCGATCAGGTAGTTGCCGTTGGGCAGCAGCCGCAGGTCGTGGGAGTCACTGCCGAGCCCACGGCCGGCGATGATCACCCGCAGCTTCCGTCCCCGGATCGAACGCACCACGAAGCGCCGGAAGCTGACTCCCTTCACCGGCGTGTAAGCAAAGGTGCCGTCCGGCAGGAACTTGGCGTCAACCGGATCCCCTTCGGGGGTCTTCATCCACCAGACCGGTGCCCCGTGCCGGTCGAAGGCGGCGGCGTAACCGTTCAGCAGTTGGACCATGGTGAGCCGCGGGGTGCCCGTCCAGGGGCCGCTCAACTGATAGTCGGGGAAGTCGGCCGGAAGGCAGCGGAGGTGGAAAACCCGACTCTTTCCCCCGCGGCTGAAGGTCACACTCAGGCTGCGGCCGGAAAGGAGATGCCGGCTTGAGACAAAGCCATCGGCCCGGTATCCGCCGTTGCCGACACGGGAACGCCAGCCGGCCGCGGCGAGGGTGGTGACCTTCACCGGTGAGCTGTCGCAGCGGACCACGTAATCACTGCGGGACCAGGCGAAGTCCGGGGACAGCGCCGGCAGGGTGGAGAAGGAAGGTAAAGCAGCCCGGGAACTCTCCGCCCCGGCCCCGGCCATCAAGAGCAGCGCGAGCGCGGCCAGTCCGGCAACCCGCCAACGCTTCCCCTGTTCCCTGTCCAGGATCATCCTGCCCACAACCCCAAGGGTATTGGGTCAGAGCGGAATGTTGCCGTGCTTGCGGCGCGGCTGCGCTACCCGTTTGGTCTCCAGGGTGCGAAGAGCCCGGATCAGTTTGGGTCGCGTCTGCCGGGGTTCAATCACATCGTCGATGTAGCCGCGCTCGGCGGCGGCATAGGGGTTGGCGAAGTGGGCCTTGTAGTCCGCGATCAGGGTCTGGCGCCGCTGGTCCGGCGTCGGGGATTTCCTGATGTCATTGCGGTAGATGATGTTGACCGCTCCTTCGGCACCCATCACGGCCACCTCGGCGGTCGGCCAGGCGAAGTTGAAGTCGGCAAGCATGTGCTTCGAGGCCATAACGTCATAGGCCCCGCCGTAAGCCTTGCGGGTGACCACGGTCAGCTTCGGAACGGTCGCCTCGGTGTACGCGTAAAGCAGCTTCGCTCCGTGCCGGATAATCCCGTTCCATTCCTGGTCGGTGCCGGGCATGAAACCGGGCACGTCGGTGAAGGTGATGATCGGGATATTGAAGGCATCGCAGGTCCGGACGAATCGGGCGGCCTTCTCGGAGGACTCGATGTCGAGCACCCCGGCCTTGAAGGCGGGCTGGTTGCCGACGATGCCAACCGGGTGGCCGTCGAGGCGGGAAAAGCCGCAGATTATGTTCCTGGCAAAGTGCTCGTGGACCTCGAAGAACTCTTCGTCGTCAACGACCTTGGCGACCACGGTTCGCATGTCGTAAGGCTTGTTCGGGTCGTCGGGAACGAAGGTGTCGAGATCCTCGTCCTCGCGTTCCGGGTCGTCCGCGGAGGGGTAGTGAGGGGGCTGCTCCATGTTGTTGAGGGGCAGGAAGCTCATCAGGTAGCGCACATCCTCGAGGCAACTTTCCTCGTCTTCAGCCGCGAAATGGGCGACCCCGGACTTCGAGTTGTGGGTCATGGCGCCGCCGAGCTCCTCGAACTCGACCTCCTCCCCGGTCACCGTCTTGATCACCTCGGGACCGGTGATGAACATGTGCGAGGTCTCCTTGACCATGAAAATGAAGTCGGTCATCGCGGGCGAGTACACGGCGCCGCCGGCACAGGGGCCCATGATCACGCTGATCTGCGGGATCACGCCCGATGAGGCGACGTTGCGGGCGAAAACGTCACCGTAGGCGCCAAGCGAGACAACGCCCTCCTGGATCCGGGCACCGCCGGAATCGTTGAGGCCGATCACCGGGGCCCCAACCTTGGCGGCGAGGTCCATCACCTTGCACATCTTTTCGGCCATTACCTCGCCCAGCGAGCCACCGAAGACGGTGAAGTCCTGGGAGAAGACGAAGACCTTACGACCGTCGATTGTCCCGTGGCCCGTGACTACCGCGTCACCCCATGGCCGCCGCTTGTCCATCTCGAAGTCGTAGGTGCGGTGCCGGACGAAGGTGTCCAGTTCCTCGAACGAACCCGGGTCGAGCAGAACCTCGATCCGTTCCCGGGCAGTCAGCTTGCCCTTGGCGTGGTGCTTCTCGACGGCCTCGGCCGAGGCGGAATTTATCGCGGCATCGCGGAGCTCGCGCAGGTAGTCGAGCTTCTCTTGGTGGGTCTCGGGATTCTTTTCACGCATGGCCGGAGGAGTCTATTTGGCTGGCTCCGGCCCTGTCCCTACGCCGCATCGGGCCGCGCGCGCACCGACCTTGCCCGCGACCAGTTCATCACCGGACGTTCGATGCAGATCCAGGTGACGGCCGAAAGTGTCGTGGTCAGCAGGAATGTGGTCAGCGCCAGGACGGTGAACCTGGCCGACGGAATCCAGTCCAGCGCACCGATGTCGGTCAGCCAGGCCATGGCCGGATAGTGCCAGAGGAAAATCCCGTAGGAAACGAGACCGAGACGGATCAGGAGGGGGTGGGCGAGCAGGCGTTTCGCGGTGCCCCGGTTCAGGTCGCTGAAGACCGCGGGGCTGAGAATCAGCAAGGAGATCACCCCGAAGAAGAAATACTGGGAAAGGAACTGGCCGGAGTTCCCGGTTGGGATTGCCAGGGCGGGCCCGGAATCGAAGAGCAGGTAGGTGCCGAGCAAGTAAAGCGCGGCCGCCGCCAGCCAGAGATATCCACCGTGGTCGCGGGCGAAGCGGAAGGCGGTCGGCAGTATGCCGGTCTGGGCGGCCCGTACCGAGACCACGGCCAGGGCCATGCCGAGACCAAACCACCAGGCGCGGCCCAGCGGGGAGAAGGAAAGCCAGCGCAGCAGGTCGCTGTCTGGCGGGGAACTCTGGATCCAGAACGAAACTGCCGCGAGCAGACCGAGAACGGTCAGTTCCAGAACAACCCAGCGGGCGAAGAACCGCCGGCCACCGGCTTCGCCAAGAGCCCCCGTTCTTCGGCCAAGCCAGGCCATGCCGAGAGCGAAAAGGGGCAGAACCAGATAGAAGAAGACTTCGATGGCGAGGGTCCAGGATGGCGGAATCCCGCAGCGGAAATAGCTGGCCGCGCAGCTGCCTTCGGCCGTGTAAACGGGGAAGTTCTGCAGCAGGCCGAAGTAGACCCACCAGTTGCCGGTGAAGGCGCCGTACATGCCGGGCACGATCGCGGTCACGGCCAGGATGAACCAGTACAGAGGAAAGATCCGGAAGAAGCGGTTTCTCGCGTAATCACGGAGGCGCTGGGCCGGCAGTCGCATGGTCCGGGAGGCCAGCATCGGCCGGTAAAGCAGGAATCCGGAAAGCAGGAAAAAGAAGGGAACCCCGATGTCAAGGTGACCGAGGACCTGCTTGTACCAGGGGTCGAACCCGCCACTGACGATCGCGACATGGATCAACATCACCGAAATGGCGGCCACGGCACGTAACGGATCAAGCAGGGGAAACCTCGGGTGTCCGGGCGGCGGCGGCAGCGCCCGGCCGGCTTCGCGCCGGGACTGATCCAGTCTCCTATGGCCGGGATCCGGCACCGAATCCTGCATTCGCGCAGTGACTATAGACCGGGGCAGGGCTCTCGCCACCGCGGGTGCGCGATTCTGCCGGACCGCTGAAACCCGCCCCGCACAAATACGATCGCCCCATGCCGGACCCGAGCAAGGAAACCCGCGAGGCGGGAGCGGATGCCCACCTGCCGGCCGCCATCGGTCTCGCGGGAGCCGTTGCCCTGCTCGCCTTCCTGATCCTGCTGGGACCCGTCCACGCGTGGGTCCCGACCGTTCCCTTGCCGGAACCGCTGCTGCCTCACCACCAGAACGCCGAAACCCTGCTTTTCGGGATCACCTTCCTGTTGATCGGGCCGCTGGTGGCTTTTCTCGCCCCGCGCCTGATCGACCGGGTCCTGACCGGCGGCAATCCGGGTCTGGCGGCGCCGCTTGCCGCCCTGACCGTGGCCGTTGCCGCTTCGGTTCCCGCCCTCGTTCGCCTGGCCGGGGTGGAAGAAAACCGGCTCTGGGTTCTTTCCGGATTTTCCCTGCTGGCGCTGCTGCTCCTCGCGCCTTTCTGGCTGAGAGCGATGGGGGGCCACTGGCCGGCCGCCGCCCGACTCGAAGGAAAGGCCTTCCCGTTCGCCTGCGCCGGCGGGCTGGCGGTGCTTGCGGCGATCGCTTCACTGGGCTACTTCTCCCACATCGACCGAGGCTGGCTGGCGGTTGGGCTGATCATCGCCGGGCTGGCCGGCATCGGCCTGGGACGGGTGAAGCTGCCCCGGCCCCTCGGTCGATGGGGGTTGGTCATCGATCTGGCGATTCTGGTCCTGGTCATCCTGGCCGTCCCCGACATGGTCGTCTTCCGTGGGGTCGGTGAAACCGGGGTGCCCGGGGATTCCTTCATCACCTATGTGATCAATTTCCACCAGTCGCTCTATCTGGGAGCGGCCAGCCAGATCCTCAACGGTTCGGTCCTTCTCGTTGACACGGTCTCCCAGTACGGGGTCGCTTCGATCTACTTGCTGGCCGCCTTCTTCGAGATCGCCCCGATCGGCAACGGAACCCTGGCCTTCTTCGATGCTTCACTCACCGCGCTCAGCTTCGGGGCGGGATTCGCAATTCTCCGCTTCTCAGGGGTGGGTCGCCTGGTTGCCGCGCTGACCATGCTGGTCGCTCTTGTCGTATTGGTCTGGGCGCTCGAATATCCGGCTGGCGGCCTGCTTCAGCACGGCGGGCTGCGCTTCGGCCTGCCCGTGCCGCTGATCTTCTTCTGGGCCGCGGCAGCCCGGTTTCCCCGGCATCGCCGCTGGCTGCGGGGCACCGGCTGGGCGGTGGTCGGGCTTTCCTCCATCTGGGCGCTGGAAGCTTTCACTTACGTGACCGGTGCCCTGGTCGGAATGCTGCTGCTGGAGGCGGCATTGATGACCCGGGGACGCCGGCGCTGGTTGCTTCGCCAGGCACTCTTTGCCCTGGCTGCCTGGGTCGTGGCTTTCACGCTCTTTGCCCTCGCCACCCTCATCTGGTCCGGCAGCCTGCCCGACTGGGGGATGTACCTGACCTACCTGCGAGATTTCCTGGCCGGGGATGTCGGTGACCTGACCTATGACGTGCCAGCCTGGTCCCCGGGCCTCACGGTCGGTTTCGCCTATCTGATGCTCGCCCTGGCTGTCGCGGTCACGGTCATCCGGAAACCCGGCTGGTTGCGGGAGCGACCGGTTGCCGCGATCGCCCTCGCCGGGCTGGCCGGCTACGGGATCCTGCTGTACAGCTATTTCGACAACCGGTCCCTCGCCCATGTGATCCCCTACATCTCCCTACCGCTGGTGCTGAGCATTGGTATCTGGCTGGGTCTACTGCTGCGGGACCCGGCGGTTTCGCACCGCAATGCGTCGGCCACCCTGGTCGCGGTACTTGCCGTGGTGGCCTTGTCGTTCGCAACCGTGATGCCGACCGCGGCCGACCGCTCGCAAACCTCGCTGCTGGCCTATCTGTTGCCGGGCGGGAAGTCCGTCACCGAGGGATTCGAACGGCTTTGGAATCCGCCGGAGCTGGAGGCGGGGGCGGAGCAGGGGGCGGCGCTGCTGCGGAAGTTCATGCCGGGGCAGGATGCATCGCCGGTCATCACCGTGCCCGACCTTGACAACAACATTCTCAGCCTTGCCGGGCGGGCCAACTCCCTGGCGATCACCGACGCCAAGGAACAAAGCTGGGTTGAAGGTCCCCACATCGGCCCCGTGAGGGCTGCGGCTTCGGAACTTGAGCCCGGTGACCTGATGCTGATCGACCGGCAGGCCCTCCGGGCCTACCGGGTACTGACGCGGAACCCGGTGGCCGACCGGGCGGAGCTCACGGCCGAGACCACGATCGCCGACATTCAGCTGATTGCGCTGCTTGAGATCGCAGGCCGGTTCCGACTGGAGCCGGTGGCAAGGCAGGGGGACCTGCTGGTGGTCAGGCTGCTGCCGCGAACAGCCGCCCCGGGAAGCTGATCCAGGCTTGCGCGGACAGCCGCCCCGGGAAGCTGATCCGGGTTGCCGCTCTCAGACCACGTACTTGCGTGAGCGAAGGATCCGGTTGCGGTGCAGGATCAGCCGGAATCCCGCCCAGAGGGTTTTCAGCCCGTAAACGACCCCCGTCTTGAATCCGACCGACGACATCTCGTCGAAATAGCGGCAGCGCGCGGGGACTTCCCTGATCCGGAAACCGAGATGCGATGCCTGGTAGAGCAACTCGGAATCGAAGACAAAGTCGAGTGAGTTCCGCAGAAACGGCACGGTCAGCAGCAGATCGCGGGAGTAGGCCCGGTAGCCGGTGTGGGCTTCGGAAAGGTTCAGCCCCATCACCCGGTTCTCGATCGTGGTCAGAAAGCGATTCGCCCAGAACTTCCATTTCGGCATCCCGGCCGCCAGCGCCCAGCCGGGAACCAGGAGGCGGGAACCGAGCACAAGGTCGGCCTCGCCTTCGACGATCGGCTGGATCATCGAAGGGATCAGCCCCGGTTCGTACTGGCCGTCCGGGTGGAGCATCACCACGACATCGGCGCCGCGCTGCAGCGCCTCCAGGTAACAGGTCTTCTGGTTGCCGCCGTAACCGACCTGATGGGGGTGCCAGACCACATTGATTTCCAGTTCGCGGGCAAGATCAACGGTTTCGTCGGTGGAGGAATCATCGACCAGGATCACTTCGTCGACGGCGTCCTGGGGGATCTCCGAGAAGGTCTCCCTGAGGGTCGCCGCGGCCTGGCGGGCAGGCATGACAACGATCACTTTCGGTCGGGCGGTACTGGTTTCTTTCTCAGACAAGTCGGCCTTCGACGTAGACGGTTCCGGACCGGCCGGAGCGAACCTCGGCCGCGGCGCAGACTAACGCCAGGGGGAAGAGCACGGTTCCTGCGAGGATCGAGGCGAGCCGCCTGAGCGGGTTCATGGGGATCCTCCTGGCTTTCTTCCGGCGCAATGCCTGGTAGAGGTTGAGCCCGCCCGGGAGCCCGGTCACGAACCCGTCAAGCCAGCCGATCACGATCTGCCCGCCGCGGACCGGGGAGGTTTCAACGACCTCCAGGCCCCGCTCCTCGAGGCCTGCCGTCAGCGCGTCCGAGCGGAGGTGCACCAGGTGGCGCGGGAGGTCAAGGTGGAGCCAGCGGTCCCCGAACTTCCGGGCCTGGCGGCTGGTGAGGTCGGGCACCGCGATGAAGACGAATCCGCCGGGGGACAGTTTGGCGACCGCTTCGGTCACCGTCCGCCCGGCCTCGGGGAGATGTTCGAGCGAATGCCAGAAGACGATCGCTGCGTAGGGGCCGTCCACTTCGAAGATTGTGCGGTCTTCGATGTCGTTGCGGGTTGGCAGGCGTTCCAGCCCGCTTGCTTCACGGCCGCGCTGTTTCAGCGCGTCGATCAGGGTGCCTTCACCGGCGCCCACGTCGAGGATCGGGCCAGCGGGCGAGACCCGGTCTATACGTTCGGCCATCGAGGCCCTTGCCCGCTTCAGCATGTGGTCCCCGAGTCTTCCGAACCGGCTTCCCGACGCTGGCCAGTACCAGTCCCCGTAGGCCCGGTCGAGCGACGCCTGGTCGGGGATCGGGTCGGTGGTGGCTGATCCGCAGGCGGGGCATTCGATGCGTCCGATCCTCCGGATCCCCGCCGCCAGCGGCGCGGCGCACCAGGCACAGGCGGTGGCCTGCTCGCCGCTCCAGTCTGCCTGCCCGGTCACCGCTCCGGCTTCCGGCAGATGGCGACCACGTCAAGCGAGGTGGCGAGATCCGAATCCCCGAGCGAGAAATCCTCCGGCGTGATCTCTTCGGCGCGGGGATCGTCGAGGCTGCGGGAACGGTTGAGCATCAGGTCGTAAAGGCTGCGCCGGGCCCGGTTGGGGACCAGCCGTCGCAGGCGCAAGGGGTCCCGCCGAAGCAGGCGGTCCAGCTTCTGGCGCTCCTCGTCGTGGATATCCATGTACCGCCGGGAGCCGAAAATGCCCTTCACGAGCACTTCAGAGAAGCGGGCTGAGCAGAGTTCCTCGAGCTGATCGGCATCAAACTCGACGTAGTGGAAGGGGTCGATGATTTCGTCCGGTCGGCCGAAGGTCAGCCGGTTCGGGGTGACGAAAACTGCGGTGCCTTCCGGGGCCAGCACCCGGGCAACCTCGCCGACCACCCGTTCCGGGTCCGGCACATGCTCGAGCGAATGCACAGAAAGCACCGATTCGAAGCTCGAACCCTCGAACGGGATCTGTCGCATGTCGGCAACCACCGTCTCCCGGTCCTGGCCTGCCAGCGCCTCGCCTTCGAGGTCCACACCTACCGTTTCCCGGGGCGCCAGCAGGTGGAAGCTGTGGCCGACACCGCAGCCGAGATCAAGCAGCCGGCCGGGACCGAACTCGGGTTCAGCGAGGCTATACGCCGCGACATGGCGCTGCCAGGTCGGGTTGAACCCGCCCGCGGGGGTGACGACC
>JBGAOF010000109.1:0-7095 GCA_044221915.1 Solirubrobacterales bacterium | reverse complement strand
GAAGATGCTGTTGTCGGTCAGAAGTACATTCTCGGTGATCTCAACCGCCAGGTTTTCGGGTTGAAGATCGTTTTCCCCGAGCAGGGTCGCTATTTCACCGGCCAGGCCGGGCTTGCGAATCTGGCGGGAGGACATGTTGACGGTAACCGTGATTCGCTCGGGTCGGCTTCTTCCCCGGTTCCAGAGGCCGGCCCGCTTGATCGCCTCGGCGAGGATCCAGCTGTCGATCCGACTGATCAGCTCGCTTTCTTCGGCAATCGGGATGAATTTCCCGGGTGTGAGCAGCCCTTCCTCGGGATGGTGCCAGCGGGTCAGGGCCTCGAAGGCGGCCAGGGATCCGTCGGTGAGCCGGATGATCGGCTGATATACCGCCTCCAGCTCGCCGTTTTCGATCGCCGCATGGAGTTGCCTCTCGATGTCCAGTCGGCGCAGGACCCGGTCCCGGATCGGCTTGCCGAAGTTCTCCACCCGGGCCCGGCCCGCCTCCTTGGCCGCATACATCGCGGCGTCTGCATCACGGATCAGGTCGTCGGCCGATTTTGGCTCGTCGTGGCCCGGCTGGAAGGTGACCACGCCGATGCTTGCGGTGACGAACCGGTCGCTGCCGCCCACCGATATGGGCACGGAAATGCTCTCAAGTATTCGTTCGGCGATTTCCCGCGCTTCGTCTGGCGACTTGATCGAGGCGAGGACCACCCCGAATTCATCTCCTCCGAATCTGGCGACGGTGTCCCCGCGGCGGACTCCGGCCGAAAGACGCGGGGCTATCTCCCGCAGGAGTTCGTCGCCGGCATGATGCCCGATTCCGTCGTTGACCAGTTTGAAGTGGTCGATGTCGAGAAAGAGCAGGCCGATGGTCCTCTGTCGGGACCCGGCCGCATCGATCGCTTCCGAGAGCCGCCTTGTGAAGAGTTGCCGGTTCGGCAGTTCGGTCAGGGGATCGTGGTTGATCCGGTGTTCAAGGTGGAGGTCCGACCTGCTCCTCTCGATCGCATTTCCGAGCACATTCGCTGCCGCCCGCAAGAAGTTGCCGTCCTGCCGCGAGAACTCCTTTGTCTCTCCGGAATGGACAATGATGATCCCGAACTGGCCGATCGCTCCCATGATCGGGGCGATCATCGATGACTGGACTTCGTCAGGCAGGACGGATGCGAACCGTTCGAGGCGAGGGTCGTCCTTCCAGGAAGAGATGACGACCGCCTCCCCCCGGGAAAGCTTCTCATCGGGAAACCGGCCGGGATCATAGGGGAGGACTTCGGGGCCGCCGAAGTGTCGGGAAGTGTGGAGCATGTGGAACTCCTCGTAGTTCTCCTGCTCCCAGATCGATACCACCATGATTCCGTCGAGCCGGCTGATCCAGTCGACCGCGCAGGCGAGGAGTGAGTCCGGGTCTTCGCCCCGGATCGCCATCTCACCGAGCCGGGCCACGAGAACCTGCTGTTCGGCCTTGAGTTCGATCGCAGCTTCGGCCGACTTGAGAGCACTGATGTCCTGCATCACGCCATGCCAGACCGGTACTCCGTCATCATTTCTGACCAGTCGCGCCCGTTCGTAGATCCACAGGTAGCGGCCATCCCGGGTGCGCAGGCGGTATTCGGCCGGGGGATGGAGGTCGAGCCCGATCAGGCGTTCATCTTCGAAGGAGAGAGCATGCTCGCGGTCTTCGGGATGGATCGATTCGTACCAGATGGACGGGTTCGCGATCCACTCCTCGGCGGTGTAACCGAGGATTCTCTCGATCTGGGGGCTTGCGTAATGCCACCGCCCGGATTCACCCATTTCGGCCGTGTAGAGGATGGCTGGCACCGTGTCGATCAGATTCTCGAATCCAGGTGAGTCCATCGCTTCACGGTTCCGCTGGAAATCCGAGCTGGTCGGCAGGGGACCGGCCAGGGAACGCGGGGGCGGTTCGCCGGTCTCGTCGGGGTACTGCCGGAGCCAGTTTCCGAGTGTACGGATGGTCGAGTCGAGGTCTTCGATACGGGCCTGGCTGCCGGCCGCCCAGGCGGCGGAGAGGCGCAGGCCCTCGATATCCGGATGGGCGGAGCAGGCAACGGGCATGCCGCCAAGGGCGCTTCCGGGCGACCCGTCACCGGAACCGGGTGCCGTCGAAGCGAGTTCGGCTGCCGCCCTCGGATCGAGCCGGGTGGGGCGGGCCGCAACCGGCCCGTCCGCATCAATCACCATCGCTCCGATCGCCCCGTACCGCTCCACCACAACCCGGGCCACCGCAGCGGCGGCTTCGCTCACCGACCGGGCCTTCCCCAGCTCCGGCAGCAACAGGCTCTCCTCATGAGGAGCTTTCCCGTTTTCAGAGTGGGGTTGGCCGGTTGTCATGTGATCTCTGCGATTGACCTTACGGCAGCTTCAATCAATTCGGGTGAAGTACCGATGTTGAGGCGGAAATGGCCTTGCCCGCCGGCCCCGAAAGCCGGCCCTCCTGATACAGCAACACGGGCTTCCTGGAGGAGTTTCGTGGCCAGGTCACCATCGAGCCCGAGATCGCGGGCATCTATCCAGGCCAGGTAGCCGGCTTCCGGGGGGCGGTATCGGGCCTCCGGCAGGTACTGGGCGAGAAGTTCTGACAGGAGGTGGCGGTTCCGGTCAAGCTGGTCGATTACCTGGTCCAGCCAATCGTCACCGCTCTCAAACGCAACTCGGGAACCGATAACCCCGAGGTGGCCCGGGTGGGTGGCACCAGCCGGGAGGCTGGAGACGACTCCGGCGCTTCGCCCGCCGGCGGTGACGATAACCGCGCAACCCAGTCCGGCGATGTTGAATGCCTTTGAGGCGGAGGTGAAGGAGATCCCGCATTCCCGGGCGGCTGGGGAAGTTGCGAGGAAGGGGGCATGTGCGGCTCCGGGGAGAGTCAGGGGTGCGTGAATCTCGTCGGCGAGAATCCAGGCTTCGTGATCAACCGCGATCCGGGCGAGTTCTTCGAGCTGTGGCGAGGAGGGAACGGTGTCGGCCGGATTATGCGGGCTGCAGAGAATCATCGCCCGGGCACCAAGTCGGAACGCTTCGGTGATCGCCTCCAGGTCCAGGGTTCCATCCTCCGCGAGCGGGACTTCAACCAGGGTCCGGTCTGCCTCCCCGATGATCGAGAAGAAGGGGTGGTAAACCGGCGGGTTGATGATCACCCCGTCACCCCGGGACGTGACCAGGTCAAGCAGGGCCCGCAATCCTCCGACCACATCTGTCGTAGCCGTTACCTGGGCGGGGTCGACCTCCCAGCCGAAACGCCGGCCGGCAAAGCCGGCGAAGGCTTCGGCCAGGCCAGACCCTTGCGGATGGGCGTAGCCGGTGTCGTCCAGCTCGATAGCCGCTATCAGAGCCTCCTTGACCGGGCGGGCAAGGGGGAAGTCCATCTCGGCGATGAACGCAGGCAACACATCTTCCGGATGGCTCGCCCACTTGGCCGAGCTGCGCCGGCGCAGACGGTCGAGGGGGAGATCGGCCAGGTTGTATCGGTCCGGACTCAATTCGGGGTTGGATCCTCAGCGGTCGGGGTCCGGGCATTTTCCCCCGGCAGGAGCAGGCTGATCAGGAAGGCGGGCAGCGGCAAGAGAGCGACCACCAGCATCACGGTGGTGAGGCTGGTCTGATCGGCCAGCAGGCCGAGCAGCCAGGCGATCATCCCGCCGAATCCGATCGCCGCCCCCAAAGTAATTCCGGAAGCGACTCCAATCCGGTTGGGGAGGAACTCCTGGCCGAGCACCACGGAAATCGAGAAGGTACCAACCAGAAAGAACCCGATCAGGGCCAGCAGCGGAAAGGCAGCCGCCTCACTGGTTACCAGAAGGGCGAGCGCAAGCGGCGTGGCCACACCCAGCGACACTGAAAGGACCGGCCTGGTCCCGATCCGGTCGGCAACCCGGCCACCGGCCAGGGTGCCGATTGCCCCCGCGACCAGCAGTACCGTCAGCGCTGCGTTGCCGACCCAATCCGTGGTACCCATGCGGGTTATCAGGTAGATCGGTACGAAAGCCTGTAGTCCGAAATAGGTGGCGGAGCGGAAACCTGCGATAAAAGCGACCCCGGTGAAGGGGAGCCAGCGGTCCATCTTCCGCTGTTTCTCCCCGCCATCGTTTGCGGCGATCGCCCGCAGGCGCAGGGCGTCGATCCTCGGCAGTTCAAGAGAGAGCAGGAGCGCACCGGCGGCCATCGGGACCAGGAACCAGACCATGCCACCGAGTCCGAAGGCGAGCACGAGCACCGTAACCACCACAGGCCCCAGCGCGAATCCGGCGTTGCCGCCAACCGCATAAAAGCTCATCGCGGTTGCGCGCCGCTGGCTGCCGGCCACGAAGTTGGCGTTGCGGGCACCTTCCGGGTGATAGGCGGCGACACCGATTCCAGCCAGGGTGACGGCCAGGAGGGTGAGCGGGAAAGTACCGGCAAGGCCGACCGCAGCGATGCCAAGGCCGCCAATCAGGATTCCGGAAGGGAGCAGCCAGGAGATTGAGCGCCGGTCTGTCATCAATCCGAAGATTGGCTGCAGCAGGGAGGAGGAAAAGGTCATTACGAGGATCAGGGCGGTTGCCTCGGAGTAGCTGTATCCACGGCGGGCGATCATGAACGGAATCAGGGCCGGAACCGCTCCCTGGCAGACATCGACCAGAGCATGCCCGGCCGAGAGCACCCAGATCGACCGGCGGTCCATGTTCTCGCTGTCCGGATCGGCGGCAGGCACCAGCCAAGCCTGCCAGACAGCCCGTTGCCGTTCAGGCTGCGTCGGACAGTCGCCGGTCGGCCCGGCTCTGGGCCGCGGTCAGCCCCGCCAGATTGAGCCAGGCGGGGCTCACCGTCTCCAGATCCCGCCGGGCCGAGGGTGCAATTGGTTCCAGGCTAGCTTCGAGACAGGCGTTGAACTGCCGCGAAAGGTCCTCGTCACTGTCCGTCTGTTCACGCTTCTTGAGGAAGGACCGGTGCCATCCCCTGAGTGATTCGGCTGCCTGGCTGAAGATCTCCTCCGGGCCGGGGCGGGCGGCTCCGTAATGGGCAAGGTAGACCCGGTCGGCGCCGATGCCGGACAGTTTCGCGATCGATTCGAGTGAATCCTCCAGCGAGAAATCCCAGGGCGGAGTCGAGGGCCGGACCGTGCGGCTGCCCGGCAGCTGGATGCCCAGGGCGTCACCACAGAAAAGAGCCGAACAGGCCGGATCGAAGTAGGACATGTGGGCGGCGGTATGACCGGGGGTGGCGATTGCTTCAAGCGACCGGTCGCCGAGATTGATCCGATCCCCGTCCCGCAACGCCTGGATGCGGTTCCTTTCAAGGGGGACCGGGGTTCCGTACTCGGCTTCAAACCGGCCACCGGAGGCCCTCCGCATGTCTGTGTGGAGGGCGGCCGGGTCGGCCAGGCGTTCGGTCGCTCCGGCCGGTGCCGCAATCGCTGCCCGGGGAAACTGGCCGGCGATCATCCCGGCCGCCGAGGCGGCATCGGGGTGGATGTGGGTGAGCAGGATCAGATCCACTTCCACCCGCCGGGATTTGAGGGCTGCGATGACCCGTGGCGCCACATTGGCCGGCCCGGGGTCGATCAGCACCTTGCGCTCACCGGGGATCAGGTAGGAGGAAAGGAGTTCCGGATTGTCGTTCAGCAGCGGATCGATCTGGACCGGGTCGCTGCCGGAGCAAATCGCGGGTATCTGTGATTCGGCGGTTTCGCCGTCCGGACGCTTGCCGCGGCCGCGGCGGGCGCTGAAAACCCTGGTCGGAACGTTGAAACGTGTGTTCATCTCACCCTCTTGCTTCTCTAACCGTCCACCTTCAAGATGGATTCGGTTTCCCCTTTATCTGCGGATCACCGCGACCGGGGATCAGGATGAACCATGTCCCGGATGCCGGGAGGGTGAGGTCGGTCCCGACCAAAGCAAAGCGCCCGCCGGAAGGCGGGCGCTCGCGTTGCTGCTGTGGCCTTTGGCCTAGATGGCTTCAACCGAAGCAGCGGCGGGGCCCTTGGGGCCGTCCTCTGCTTCGTAGCTCACCTTGGCTCCTTCAGCCAGGGTGCGGAATCCATCCGACTGGATGGCCGAGTGATGGACGAAAACGTCCTTCGAGCCATCATCGGGAGTAATGAACCCGAAGCCCTTTTCGTCACTGAACCATTTGACTGTGCCAGTTGGCATTTAGTCCTCCAACTTCGGTGCTGCAAACGCGGAGGATGCCGGTAAAGCAACGACTGCGAGCGCTACACACGTCTTTGCCGGGGTTTCCTCCCCGACCCGATAACGGGACCGTAGCAGGGATTGCCCTGTCTCGCAGCACTTGTTACACAGTCAGGGGTTCTGTCTGCGCCGCTGGTTGCGGTTCCGGTTCCGGTTGCCCTGGTTGGACCTGCGCTTTCCGGAACGTCCCTGCTGGCCGGCACGGGGACGTGAACGACCGTTTTCGTTGCCCGGTTCGGCCCGTTTTTTCCCGGAGTTCGGGGTTCTCTGGCTTTCGGAGTGCATCGAGATGTGGCCGCCACTTGCTTCCCATTCGGCGTGCAGGCCCAGCGAGGTTGCGATCCTGCCCATCTCCTTGCGCTGGTCCGCCATCACGAAGCTGACTCCGATCCCGTCGGCGCCGGCCCTTCCCGTGCGGCCAACCCGGTGTACAAAAGTGTCCTGGTCCTCGGGCATGTCGAAGTTGATCACGTGGGTCACTTCAGCGACGTCGATCCCGCGGGCAGCCACATCGGTTGCGACGAGAGTGTCGACCTTGCCGTCCTCAAAATCGGCAAGGGCCCGCTGCCGCTGGTTCTGGGACTTGTTGCCGTGCATGGCCGCCGCCCGCACCTGCCCGGTCCGCTTGCCAAGCTTCTTGACCAGGCGGTCGGCACCATGCTTGGTCCGCACGAACACCAGGGTGCGACCCCTTCCGGGCTGCTCCAGTTCATTGACCAGGGTTTCAACCTTGGCTTCGTGGGAAACATGGATGAAGCGGTGCTCGATCCGTCCCCGGTTTTCCAGCGAAGGCTCGTTCAGGTGAGTCTTCGGGTCAATTGTGTACGAGGCGGCGAGCTTGCCGGCGGCGCCTTCAAGGGTGGCCGAGAAGAAAAGGGTCTGGCGACCGCCATCAATCTGCCTGACGATCCGGTCGACCGCGGGC
>JBGAOF010000108.1:0-7368 GCA_044221915.1 Solirubrobacterales bacterium | reverse complement strand
GTCGGCGTCGTCGAGAATCACGTTGGCGGACTTGCCGCCCAGTTCGACGGTGACCGGCTTGACCGTCGCGGCGGCGAGTTCACTGACCCGGCGGCCGGCCCGGGTGGAGCCGGTGAACGAAACCAGGTCGATTCCCGGATGACCGGCGATCGCCTCACCGACCACCGGGCCAACCCCGGTCACCATGTTGAAAACCCCCGGCGGGAGTCCGACTTCCTCAATCACCTCGGTCAGCAGGTAAGCCGCCAGCGGGGTCAGCTCGCTCGGTTTCAGCACCACCGTGCAACCGGCGGTGAAAGCCGGGGCCACCTTGGCGGCGATCTGGTGGATCGGATAGTTCCACGGGGTGATCGCGCCAACCACCCCGGCGGGTTCGCGGATCACCAGCGAGTTGCCGATCTGCTGCTCCCAGGGCATCTCCTCGACCAGGAACTCCATCGAGGTGAAATCGATCGCCGGGAGCGATGCCTGAATCAGGGTTCCCTCGGTGACCGGGGTGCCGAGCTCCTGGCTGATCAGGCCGACGATCTCCTCGGCCCGATCCTGAAGGCCGTGGCCGATCAGGGTGCAGAAACCGGCCCGTTCGGCCGGGGATAGCGCCCGCCAATCGGGCAGGGCCGCACGGGCGGCCTCGACCGCGAAATCGATGTCAACCGGGGTGCCGGCCGGAACCGAACCCATCACCTGCTCGGTGAAGGAGTCGATCACCTCGATTTTCTCGGTCGAGGTGGGATCCCGCCACTCGCCGCCGATGAACAACTTGTCAGTCTTCAGGCCGGCGCCCGGTGCGGCGGTTTCCTCGACAGCGGGATTCATGCGCTCACCTCCGATTCGGTGCCGGCTTTTCGCCCAGCCCCGGCCTGGTCGAGAATCTTCCCGGCGGTGCGGGAAGCCAAAGCCATGATCGTGATCATCGGGTTGGTACCTGACGGGGTCGGGAAAGCCGAGCCGTCGCCGATCCAGACCCCCGGGACATCATGGAGCTCCCCGAGCGGGTTGGCGACACTCTCGGCCGGGTCGTCGCCCATCCGGCAGGAACCCATCTGATGAGCCGCGAAGAGCTTCGCGCCACCGGCCCGAAGGGGGATCCGATGGGCCCGGTCGATGAAAGCGTCAAGGTCATCCCCGACCCGCCAGCCCGGCATCCCGGTTGCGAGGGCGAAGATCTGCTGCGCTCCCGCGGCGTGGTGAAGACGGATCTGCTGCTCAAGGCCGAAATGCATGTTCGCCTGATCCCGCGGGTCATCGAGCGAATAGAGCGGCATCGACTGGCCGTCACCGTCAATCAGTACCTGGCCGCCGCCGCGTTCGCGGGTCAGGTTGATCGTGATCGAGCCGTTCGCGTAGCCGGCCATCACCTCCCGGTGGGCTGCGGCCGTGGTGAACGGGATCGCCGAGCCGCCGAGACCGGTCGTGTACTGGGCGCCCTCGATCAGAAAGCCGTAGCCGTCGCCCTCAAGACCCTGGTCGAACTCGTCAACCACCGCGGCATGGGGCGCACCCCACCAGGCTTTCTGGTCCTCCGGGTAGGTGGCGAAAATCAGGGTGCAGGGATGAAGACGCAGATACCTGCCGACCGCCGGGCCGCCGATCCCGGAGCGAAGCAGAAGCGCCGGTGACTCCAGCGCCCCGCCGGCGACCACCACCCGGGGTGCCCGAACCGTAACCGTGGCCCCGCCGAAACTCGCCTCGACCCCGGCGGCGCGGCCATCTTCGACCAGCACCCTATCCGCCTGACAGCCGACAATCACCTCGGCCCCGTTTTCGACCGCATCCTGAAGATAGGTCTTCAGGGTTGACTGCTTTGCCCCGGACTGATCACCCCAGCCCATGTAGCCGGCCATCAAAGGGTCGTGCCTTTCCCGGTCCCAGTTGCGGTCGGTCCTGTGCCAGGACCAGCCGAGCTTTTCGGCCGCGTCAATCCAGGTTTGCTGGGTCTGGTTCAGCTCCGAACAGTCGTTGTTCACCTTGATCCGCGCCCAGACCGAATCGATGTGACGGTCGAAATCGGGGGTGTTCACATCCTCGAGGCCGTACTCGTCGGCCCACTCCTGGCGCACCCATGGTTTCGGCTTCAGGCAGTTGGTCCAGTTGATCAGGGTGCCGCCACCGAGGCAGGAGCCAGCCTGGAGGCTGATGTTGAAATCGGCGCTGTAGTTGGGGCCGCCGCGCCAGTACATGCGGGCAAAACCGTTCAGCTCGGTCTGGTCGAAATCGGCCTCGTTGAAGTATCCGCCCATCTCCAGCACGATCACCTTGAGGCCCGCTTCGGCCAGGCGGGCGGCGATCACCCCGCCGCCGGCCCCGGAGCCGACGATCACCGCGTCGGCCTCCAGCACCTCGCCGTCGGTCGGGGTGAGCGGACGGATCGGCTTTTCGGCCTCGGGCGGGGGCGAGGCCGGGCCGGGAAAACCGAACTGCTCCCAGGCCGGGTTCGGCGGCAGGCCGTAATGCATGAAAAGGGTGAGCTGGGTGAGCGCCCCGACCCCGACCGCCGCCTCGCGGCTGGCCAGAGATGTGTTGGTCAGGAGCTGCTCACGCGAGGCCTGAGAGAGCTTGCTGAAGTTCTGGAATTCGAGTGCGTCGAGCAGCTCGCCGAGGCCCTGCTGGTCGGCCTCCGGCATCTCGCTGATCGCCTGGGCGACCGCCTGGTTGGCACCCGAATCAGCGGCCGAACGACCAAAAAAGCCGGTCGGGTCATCGGCCTTCTCGATCGAGGGGACGATCGTGTCGCAGACCGCGTTCAGGGTCAGGGTCCGGCTCTCGTTCAGCACAGCGTGCTCCTCTCCAAAGGTTCCACTCCGGTCAACCGAGTCTACCCCGGTACCGGGGCCGGTCCCGCCGGAGCTCGAGGGGGAGTGGTCCGGCAGGAGCGGGGTGGAGGTGATTTGCTTTCCGGGTGCCGGAGCATCCCTCCCGACTTCCCGCCGCGCTCATGGTGCTCGGCTCGCTGGCCTCGATCCAGATCGGGGCGGCGGTCGCGACCTTCCTCTTCGACGAGATCGGCTCGACCGGGGTGGTCTTCCTGCGGGCCCTTTTTGCCGCCCTGATCCTGGTCGCGATCTGGCGGCCCAGTGTCCGGATCCCCAGTCACCAGCGGCTGCTGGTCATCCTCTTCGGCATTTCGCTCAGCGGAATCAGCATGGCCTCCTACGCTTCGATCGCCCGGATCCCGCTCGGGGTCGCCATGACCCTCCAGTTCATCGGTCCGCTCACCGTCGCCCTGATCACCTCCCACCGGCGCAGCGACCTGATCTGGGCCGGGATGGCCGCGGCCGGGGTGCTGCTGCTCACCGGCAAGATCGAAAGCGGCGCGCTTGACATGACCGGGGTCGCCCTTTCGCTGGTCGCCGGCGCCTTCTGGGGCGCCTACATCCTGATCGGGACCAGGCTCGGGGGCAGCTCCAGCGGCGGTTCGCTGCTTGCCCTGGCGATGGTCGTCTCCGCCGTGATCACCATGCCGCCGGGGATCGTCTCCGGGGGATCCGACCTGCTGCTGCCCACGGTGCTGGCGGTCGGCCTTGCGGTCGGCCTGCTCAGCGCCGCGATTCCCTTCTCGCTCGACTTCGAGGCGATGCGAAGGTTGCCCTCGAGCGTCTTCGGCGTGATGGTCAGCCTCGAGCCGGCGGTCGCGGCGGTGGTCGGATTCGTGATCCTCGACCAAGGGGTGACGGTGACCGAACTGGTGGCGATCAGCCTCGTCGTCTGCGCTTCGGTCGGTGCGCTCCGGAGCGGCGGCATGCCGGCCCCCGAACATTGAGGGCGGCTACGGAACCGGCGGCAAGGTCAGGCAAGGTAGGTTGAGCGGGTGAACGAAAGGGTTTCCGGCAAGAAACGGCTGGCGGCGGCCGGATCGCTCGGTCTCGGGCTGCTCGCCCTGGTCCTGGCGATCGAGCTCGCGGTCGAGCGCTTCCCGGGCGGGCTGGCCATCGTCTTCTTTTTGCTGCTGGCCGCGACCCTGGCCGGTCTGGGGCTGATCAGCGGCGGATGGCGGCAGCTGCTCTGCTTTTGCGGAGCGGCGCTGGCGCTCGGATTCACCTTCGGGGTGCTGGTCGAAAGCGGCTGGAACCTGCTCCAGGGCCTGCTGATCCTCGCCCTCGCGGCCGCCGCGGCCGGCCTGGCCCGCAAGGCATTCACCATGCGGGTCCCGCTGCCCGACGCGGAGCCACCGCAGCATCCGGTGCTGTTCTTCAACCCGAAATCCGGGGGCGGGAAAGCCGAGAAGTTCAACCTCGCCGAGGAAGCGGCAAGCCGCGGCTACCGGGCCGTCGAGCTGACCCGGGGGTCCGACCTGCGGCAGCTGGTCGAGGCTGAGGTCAGGGCCGGGGCGGACGGCCTGGCGATGGCCGGAGGCGACGGCTCCCAGGCGGTGGTCGCCGAGATCGCCTCCGAAAACGACCTGCCCTACGCCTGCATTCCGGCCGGTACCCGCAACCACTTCGCCCTGGACCTCGGGGTTGATCGCGAGGATGTGGTCGGGGCGCTTGACGCCTTCGTTGAGGGGGGAGAGCGCTCGGTTGACTTGGCCGAGGTGAACGGCCGGGTTTTCGTCAACAACGTTTCGCTCGGGATCTACGCCGAGGCCGTCCAGAAGGACGAATACCGCGACGCAAAGATCAAGACCCTGCTTGACACGGTGCCGCAGGTGCTCGGACCCGACGCCGACGTTCCCGAGCTCGACTGGGAAAGCCCGAGCGGAAAACAGCACCATTCCGGGGCGGCAATCCTGGTTTCCAACAACTGCTACCGGCTCGGCAAGCCGGTCGGATCCGGCACCCGGCCGAAGATCGACGACGGGAAACTCGGGATCGTGGTGCTGGCCGACCCGGTGGCTGCCGGCAGCCGGCTGCGGCGCTTCCAGAAACCGTGGCGGGACTGGTCGGCGTATTAATTCGAGGTCGGGGCGGCCGCGGATGTGGCCGCGGGAATCGACGGTGAAGCGGCGGCGATCGAGCCGCCGCTCATCTTCCGGATCCGGCCCGGGGCGTTGCGGGTCCGGGTAGCCCGGCAACATCCCGGGGCTTCCCCTTCGGCGGCGATTC
Organism: Solirubrobacterales bacterium; assembly: GCA_044221915.1. Taxonomy (GTDB): domain Bacteria; phylum Actinomycetota; class Thermoleophilia; order Solirubrobacterales; family 70-9; genus 67-14. The sequence goes on along the minus strand of JBGAOF010000108.1, from coordinate 2,326 downwards.
CGGAAGGCTTCTGGCCGGCGGTGGCGACCCTGGCCGGGCTCGCCCTCGGCCGACCGCCGAAAGGCTCACCCGCCGGAAGCCCCGGCCCGGAGGCCGCCCGGTGAGTGTCCCGGACAAGGCCAGGCAGCTGCTCGGCGAGCTCAACCAGCTCGACAAGGCGGTCTACGGGGCGGTGGCGAAATCACCCACCCCGACCCTGGACAGCGGTCTCAGGCGACTATCAGATGCGGCCAATTATTCGCGGATCTCCGGCGGGATCTCGGTGGCCCTGGCCGGGTTCGGTGGTGTCGCCGGCCGCCGGGCGGCGCTGAGGGGGATGGTTTCGATCGGGGTCACGTCGGCGGTGCTGAACGCGGCGGTCAAGCCCATCGCCCAACGGGCCCGGCCGGACCGGGACGGCGCCAGGGTCCCGGAGACGAGGCAGGTCCGGATGCCGGCCTCGCATTCATTCCCTTCCGGCCATTCCGCCTCCGCCTTCGCCTTCGCGGTCGGGGCCGGCCATGTGATGCCCTGGACGATCGCGCCGCTGATCGCTCTCGCCACCGCGGTCGCCTACTCCCGCGTCCACACCGGGGTTCACTATCCCGGTGACGTGATCATCGGGTCGATCTCCGGGGTCATCCTCGCCGAAGCGACCAATACCGTGGCCGACCGGGTTCGCTTCGGGAACGAGACGGGATTCACTTCCCGGAGCTAGCGCGCACCACGTTCGTGGCCACGGCCGATCAGTCCCAGGGTGAGGGCCATCAGGCCCAGGCCGAGCGCGGAACCGGCGGCCCAGGCCAGCAGCATCTCCCCGCTGAAGGTATTCAAGGCGAAGAAATCACGGATCGGCGGCAGCAGCACCGCCAGCACAAAGCCGAGACCCATCAGGGCGCAAAGCCCACCGACCAGCAGCCGGCGCCTGCCCGGCTCATCCTCCAGCACCATCACGATCGCGAGACCGGCGGTGACCACGGTCGCCGCGGTGACGGTTCGCGACTCTTCAAGCGGCAGGTCAAGCAGATGCCGGCCGATCAGCCAGGCGGCAGCGATCCCGATCCCGGTCGCCAGCCCGACCGGGATTGAAAACCGGCCGATCGCCTTGAGATAGCCCTCCGGCCGCCAGGGCCCGGTGCTCGGCGCGAGCGCGAGAAAAAAGGCCGGGATCCCGATCGTAAGCGAGGAAGTGAGCGTGAACTGGCGTGGCAACAAAGGAAAAATGCCGGTCGGGATTGCGACCACCATCAGCAGGAAAGCGGTGAAGATCGCCTTGCTGACAAACAGCCGGGAGACCCGCTGGATGTTGCGGAGGATCTGGCGGCCCTCATGGACCATGCCCGGCACCTCGCCGAAGCTGCCCTCGACCAGGACCAGGTCCGCCACCGACCGGGCCATCTGGGTGCCGTTGCCCTGGGCGATCGCCAGGCGAGACTGCTTCAGGGCCGGGACATCGTTCACCCCGTCCCCGATCATGCCCACGTACTGGCCGGATTCGGTCAGTACCCGGATCACCCGCTCCTTGCCCTCCGGCGAGATCCGGCCGATCGCCGGTGAAGCATGGATCGCCGCAAGGAGTTCTTCGTCGCCGGCGGGGAGATCCTCGCCGTTCAGGGCGGGGCCGGTCGCCTCCCGGGCGATCCCGGTGTCACGGGCGATCGCGCCGACCGTGGCGGGGGCGTCACCGGAAAGGATCTTCAGCGAAACGTCCTCGCGATGGAAGAAGTCAACGGTTTCCCCGGCGTTGGGGCGCAGGTTCTCGGCCAGCACGATCAGGCCGAGCGGGCGGCGACCGGGCGGCAGGGCGGGATCACCGGCCTCGGGCAGGGGGGCATCCAGCGCCGCGATGGCCAGGACCCGCCGGCCCCGGGAGGCCTGTTCGGTTGCGGCGTCCTGAAGGCCGCGGCCGGACTCTCCTTCCAGCAGGGCTTCCGGAGCGCCGAGTGCGAAGCGGTCACCGCCGATCTCCAGGGCACCCCAGCGACGACGGGAAGAAAACGGGACCTGGGCCGCCGGTTCCTCGGCCGGCAACGGGGTCCGCCCGGTATCGGTGTCACCAGCGGCACCGGGCGGAGGTCCGTCACCGCCAAGTCCGGCCTGGTGGATCGCCTCCAGGGTGCCGTTGCGGGAAGGCATCGAAGCGGCATAGCGACCAAATGACCGGGCCAGGGCCGGCTCGTCCACGCCGTCGGCCGGAATCAGGCCGACCACCCGCAGGGATGCCTCGGTCAGGGTGCCGGTCTTGTCGGTACAGAGGATCGAAACCGAGGCCAGCGACTCGATCGCGTTCAACTGCTGGGAGAGGATCCCCCGGCGGGCCATCTTCGCGGCGGAAACGGCGGCGGTC
>JBGAOF010000107.1:0-7372 GCA_044221915.1 Solirubrobacterales bacterium | reverse complement strand
CTTCGACCTCCGTCCGACCCCCTTCGAGGATCAGGTACTCCTGGAGTCCGCGCCACTGCCCACTGCTCTTGATCCGGGTCCGAACCGGCTGGTCGGACATCGGCAGCACCCTCGCCTTGATTCCCATTCCCCGCCCGATCTGCGCCTGGGCATCGGTCAGACGGCCGCCAGAGTCCATGAAATCCCTGCGGTACAGGCAGGCGGCCAGGTCAAGGTTCGAGAGCGAGAACCAGTCCGGCGCCCCGAACCGGACCATCCGCTTGAATACCTCGAAGCCGTCGTCCCTGATGCCCCAGCCTCTGGCCTCGTCTACCTGGCCGGCCAGCCAGTAGGTGACCAGGTCCGGATCGGGGGAGACGTACACGCCGAGCGTTTCGACGTCATCGCCGGTATTGGCGATCACAGTCAGGTTGCTGCCGAGAACCGCCTGCATGCCGGCGGCGAGTTTTGCCCCGCCGGTACCGCCGGCCAGCAGCACTACTTTCATCAGAACGCTTCGCCCTCGGGCAGGTTGGTGAACCTGAGGCCGGCGTGGGTCTTGTAGCGGATGTTGACGGAGATCATCAGGGCGGTCAGCTGTTCGACGATGCGTGACATCTCCAGGGCGCCGGCGTTTACCGGTCGCAGCCCTTCGATACGGGAAATCAGTTCTGCCACCCGGGCTTTGTCAGCCTTGCGGTCCCCGCAAACCGGCACGTCCTCGTCCATCGGGTGGGCGAGGTCCGCGAGTCCGGGGGCGCTGACCGTATGAAGGGCGGAGACCACGGTGACTCCTTCGGGAGCCATTTCCTGGGCCTGCTGTGCGGCCGAGCCCTGCCAGATGCCGATCGTGCGGGTTGCCTTGCCGCTGATCGCGGCGGCCAGCGGCACCGAGCAGTCGACGAGGATCTGCCCTGGGGTGAGCACATGCTTGAGATTGGTCATGTATTCGGACTGGTTGCGGAAGGGCACGGTAAGGAATACGATTTCCGCCTGCCTTGCCGCATCTTCGTTCGCCAGGCCCTCGACCGTGCCACCGGACTCCCCGGCGATTTTCGCGGCCGATTCAGCGGCTCTCCCGGCATCACGGGAACCGATGATGACCCTGGCGCCGCCCGCTGCCCATCGTTTGGCGAGGCCGGAGCCGAGGGCTCCCGTGCCGCCGATTACAGGGATGACAGGCGCTTCGGTTTGATCGCTCACGAGGCCGCAGTCTAAGCACCTGCCGGGGCCACTCGTCCCGGACTATCCTTCGACCATGTCGATTCTCGAGAAAACCGGAACCGAACGCACGGACACTTTCGTCGTCGAGGGCGTGCTGATTACCGACGTCGGGGGGCTGCTTGAGACTGGTGTGCTTTCAACCCCGGGCATGATCGGAATGATGGAACGGAACTCGGCCCTGCTGATTCAGGAGTTTTTGCCGGAAGGCAGCGCCACGGTCGGTTTCGAAGTTTGTGTCAAGCATGTTTCCGGAGCGGGTGAAGGCGTTGAATGTACTGTCTGGTCCCGCCTGGATGAGGTGGTTGAGGACCGCAAGTTCCGCTTCTCGGTCGAAGTGAGGGACGGTGACCGGCTGCTCGGGGTCGGCACCCATGAACGGCGCGCAATCACCTTCAACGTGGCTTGAGCCGGGGCAACTGATGGGCATCGAGAACCTCCCCGAGTCCGTCCGGATCCGCGAAGTCGGTCCCCGTGATGGCTTTCAGAACGAGCCGGAGGTGATCGCCACCGAGGACAAGATCCGGCTGGTCAATTTGCTGGCCCGTACCGGCCTGAAACGAATCGAGGTCACCTCTTTCGTCCGGCCCGACGTCATTCCGCAGCTTTCCGATGCGGTCGAGGTCCTTTCCGGGATTGATCGGCCTGAAGGCGTCTCTTACTCGGTACTTGTCCCGAACCGGCGTGGTCTTGAAAACGCACTCGGGCTGAGGGACCGGTTCGATGAGACCAACTTCTTTCTCTCGGCCTCGGAGACCCATAACCGCAGGAATGTGAACCGCAGTGTCGAGGAGTCGATCTCCGCTCTTGAAGAGACGATCCCGGTTGCTGTCGAGGCCGGTCTGCGATGCGAGGGCGTGATCTCGACATCCTTCGGTTGCCCCTACGAGGGGGATGTGCCGGTCGCGAATGTGCTGGCGCTTGCTTTGCGCCTGGCGCGAGCCGGCTGTGTCGAGGTCGGCTTTGGTGACACCACCGGCATGGCCAACCCGGTCCAGGTGCGACGTTTCTTCGGCGAGGTTCGCCAGAGTTTCGCCGACGAGGGTCTCGGGGAGATCGAGCTCACCGCCCACTTCCACGACACCCGCGGGCAAGGCCTGGCCAATGTGCTCGCGGCCCTGGAGGAAGGCATCGACTCCTTCGAGTCGAGCTTCGGCGAACTGGGTGGCTGCCCGGTGCCGCCTGGCGCGACCGGGAACGTCGCCTCCGAGGATCTGGTCTCGATGCTGGACGAGATGGGGGTCAGCACCGGAATCGACCTGCCCAAGCTGATCAATGCCTCGGCCGAAGCCCAGATCATCCTCGGCCGCCCCCTCGGCTCCCACGTCCTGAAAGCGGGGCCCATCGACTGGCGGCGCTGAGAGCGCCGCCGGGAGATGATCGCTCTTGTCTTCACTGGCGGCGCTGAGAGCGCCGCCGGGAGATGATCGCTCTTGTCTTCACTGGCGGCGCTGAAGGCGGAACACTCCTCCTGTTTGTTCCGGCCACGCTATTCTCCCTCCATGAAAAGCGACGGTTTCAGGGCGGCGGCAGAGGCGAAGGACTTCGAGACGGGCAGACATCTGTTTGCCGATGACGTGGTGTTCCGCAGCCCGTTCGTCCACACTCCCTATGAGGGCATCGACGCCCTCGCCTTTCTGCTCGGGCATGTGGTTGAGGTTCTGGAGGACTTCCGCTACATCGCCCACGTCGAAACTGATGATGTGGCTGTACTCCAGTTTGAGGCCCGGATCGGCGATCGGGAACTGCAGGGTGTGGACATCCTCAGGTTCAACGACGAGGGTCGGATCTCCGAAATGACCGTGATGATTCGGCCGGCCACCGGCCTTGAGGCGGTCGGCCGGGAAATGGGTCGGAGGATCGAGGCGGCGACCGCTTCGTAGATCGCCTTCGTTTTCCCGGCGCCCTGGCGAAGTTGGCGCTGTGGCGACCGGTCCCGGCAGACCCGAGGTCACCGTTGCCATGGACGCGGAAGCGCTGACGAAGGGAGCTCGGCCCGGACCGGCCGGTGAGATGCCTCGGTTCGGACCGGCCGGTGAGGCACCCCGGTCCGGCATCACTGCCCCGATCGAACTCTGGGCCGCCCTGATCGAATAGGCTCCGTGGCCGGTCGCCTCCGCCGTCCCGGAGGCTCAAGAACTTCGCTACAGGAGGATCACTCCAGATGGAGATCAAGAAGGTTGGGGTCGTCGGCTGCGGTCTGATGGGCCACGGCATCACCCAGGTCAGTGCCCAGGCGGGTTACGACGTAATCGTCGCCGAAGTCGACCAGGAAAAGCTTGACAGCGGTATCGGCAAGATCAGCAAGCAGCTTGGCCGGGCGGTCGAGAAGGGCAAGCTGGAGCAGTCCGAGGCTGACGCTGTCCTTGGCCGGATCGAGGGCACAACTGACCTCGGCGACTTCGCCGACTGTGACCTGGTGGTCGAGGCAGTCACCGAGAACATCGACTTGAAGCTCGGCATCTGGGGTCAGCTGAACGACATCGTGAAGCCCGAGGCGCTTTTCGCCACGAACACCTCGTCCCTGCCGGTGATCAATCAGGCTGCGGCGACCACTCGCCCCGACCGTTTCTTTGGTCTTCACTTCTTCAATCCGGTCCAGGTCATGAAGCTGGTCGAGGTGATCCAGGCGATCACCACCTCGGAGGAAACCCTTGAGGCCGGGCTCGCCTTCGGGCAGAACCTCGGCAAGCTGACGGTCCGGACCAAGGACAAGGCCGGGTTTATCGTCAACCGGCTCCTGGTGCCGTACCTTCTGGATGGGATCCGCGGACTCGAGGAAGGCATCGGCACCATCGAGGAGATAGATGCCGCGATGAAGGCCGGCGCCGGTCATCCGATGGGACCGCTCACGCTTTCGGACTTTGTCGGGCTGGATACCCTGATGTCGATCTCGAATGTGATGTTCGACGAGTTCCGTGAGCGCCGTTTTGCCGCGCCCCCGACCTTGCGGAAGATGGTTGCGGCCGGTTTCTACGGCAAGAAGAACGGCCGGGGCTTTTACGACTATTCCGGTGACAAGCCTGTCCCGGTCAACCCGGGCCTGTAGGCAACAGGCCACAGGGCTTCGGACTCCCGGGGAAATGACGAGGGTGACGCAGGTTTCCCACCGATTCGGTGGCAGGCCTGCGTCACCCTCGGTTGGGATGCCGATCGGATGATCCGATGACGAAGGTTGAACTCGATCCAGCACTGAGAGCCGCACTTGGCGGCGGCCCCGAGCGGCACCATGCGAAGACCGCCGAGCAGGGCAAGCTGCCGGTGCGAGATCGGGTCGGCCTGCTCCTCGACGAAGGATCCTTCGTCGAGGATGCGCTGCTGGCGAGCTGGGACCAGGAGGGCCTCGGAGCTGATGGCGTGGTGACCGGCACCGGCCTGGTGGACGGCCGCCCGGTCGCGCTGATGGCCAATGACCCGACCGTGAAGGCCGGGTCCTGGGGACCGAAGACCGTCGAGAAGATTCTCCGGATCCAGGAACGCGCCCTCAAGCTGGAAATCCCGATGGTGTACCTGGTCGATTCGGCCGGGGCGAGGATCACCGAACAGGTCCAGATGTTCCCCGGTCGCCGTGGTGCCGGTCGGATCTTCTACAACGAAGTGAAGATGAGCGGCCGGGTTCCGCAGATCTGCCTGCTGTTCGGCCCAAGTGCGGCCGGCGGCGCGTACATCCCGGCTTTCTGCGATGTCGTCATCATGCGTGACGGCAACGCCTCGATGTACCTCGGTTCGCCGCGGATGGCGGAGATGGTGATCGGCGAGAAGGTAACCCTCGACGAGATGGGCGGGGCCCGCATGCACACCTCGAAGTCGGGCTGCGGTCATTTTCTGGTCAAGACCGACGAGGAGGCGATCGAGGCCGGCCGGCGCTACCTCTCCTTCATGCCGACCAGCTGGCGCGACACCGTCCCCGATGCGGAGCCGAAAGCTCCTTCCTCTGACGCCGACATCGGCGGGATCATTCCGGTTGACGAGAATGTCCCGTTCGACATGGGGGAGCTGCTGGACGCACTTCTTGACGCGGACTCCTTCGTGGAGGTCCACAAGCGTTGGGCGAAGGAGCTGATCGTCGGCTACGGCCGTCTCGACGGCAAGGTGGTCGGCCTGGTCGCAAGCCAGCCGAAGCAGAAGGGCGGAGTGCTATTCGTAGATTCCGCTGACAAGGCCGCCCGTTTCATCGCAACGTGCAATGCCTTCAACGTCCCTTTGCTCTTCCTGGCGGACATTCCCGGCTTCATGATCGGCACCGCGGTCGAAAAGCAGGGGATCATCCGCCACGGGGCCAAGATGATCTCAGCCGTTTCCGAGGCCACCGTGCCGAAGATTTCGGTGGTTGTCCGCAAGGCGTACGGGGCCGGGCTCTACGCGATGGCCGGCCCGGCCTTTGAGCCGGACTGCTGCCTGGCCCTGCCCAACGCCTCGATTGCGGTGATGGGTCCGCAGGCGGCGGTTAATGCGGTCTTTTACAACCAGATCCAGGCAATCGAGGACGAGCAAGAGCGCGAGAAGTTCGTCGCCGCAAAGCGCGACGAGTATGCCGAGGGAGTTGACCTGCTCCACCTCGCCTCGGAGATGGTGATTGACGCGGTGATCCAGCCGGGCGACCTGCGAGATGAGCTGATCAGGCGTTTCGCTCTGGCCGAGGGCCGTGACCGCTCCTTCACCGAACGCCGCAGCCCGATCACCCCGGCCTGACCGAACCCCGGCCCGGCCCGACCAAACCCCGGCCCGGCCCGACCGTGGCCCGGATTTCCACGGTATTGCCGTGGGAATCCCGGCCGGGCTGCTCCCATATTGTTTGCGGATGAGTGATCCCCGGCTCAAACGTTCCGTTGCCGGCCTGCTGGTCGCTGCCGTCTTTTGTGCCGGCGCGACGGCCCTGCTCGCCCTGCTCTTCTACGGATCGACCCGGATCAGCAGTTTCGACGCCCGGGTCACCTCCCACCTTCTCGCCACGCGGCCAACGCGACAACACAGATCATGAAGCTGCTGATGGCACATCCGCGGCTCCAGGGGGCGCTGGGGGTCAGCTACCCGATCGAGATCCACTACCCGAGCGGTCACACGACGGCTGCTCTTTCAGCCGGGTTTGGACTCTGGCTGATTACACCGCCGCGGTGGCGTCTCTGGGCGGGGCTGGCCGCCGCGGTCTATGGGCTGGCGGTGGCGGCAGGGGTGGTTCTCGCCGGCTGGCATTTCATCAGCGACGTACTTGGAGCGAGTCTGGTGGTCGGCTTCTGGGCTTGCCTGGCGCTGGCCGGCCTGATCCAGACCGGGATTGAGCGTCCACTCAGAGCGTCTTCGCGTACCGGCTGAAAAAGTCGAGCGCTTCCGGGTTGGCCAGCGAGTCGCGGCTGGCCGCACTTTCCGGTGGGGTGCCGGTGAGGATTCGCTTCACGGGCACTTCCAGGACCTTGCCTGAGAGAGTGCGGGGAACTTCGCTGATCTGGATCATCTCGTCGGGAACGTGGCGTGGCGAGCAGCGGCTGCGAATCTCGGCCGCGACCCGTTTCCGGAGGTCCGGGGCGAGTTCGGCCCCTTCGGCCAGCACAACAAAAAGAGGCATCCAGCCCTCGGTGCCCTCCCGGGGGATGTCGACCACCAGGGCATCGACGATCTCGTCGTCGGCCAGAACTGCCCGGTAGATCTCCGAGGTGCCCATGCGGATGCCGCCGCGGTTGATCGTCGAATCGGAGCGGCCGTAGATGATCGCGGTCCCGCGCTCGGTGATTTCGATCCAGTCGCCGTGACGCCAGACCCCGGGATAGACATCAAAGTAGCTGTCGTGATAGCGGGAGCCGTCATCGTCACCCCAGAGATAGAGCGGCATTGAGGGCATCGGCTTTGTGATAACCAGTTCACCGACCTCGCCGATGTGGGCGTTCCCGGCTTCGTCCCATGCTTCGACCGCCGCGCCCAGGGCGCGAGCCTGGAGTTCACCGCGATAGACGGGGAGCGTCGGAACCCCGCCGACAAAGGCCGTGCAGAGGTCCGTGCCGCCCGAGGTGGAAAACAGCCAGGTGTCGGCCCCGATGTGCTGGTAGATCCAGTCAAATCCCTCGGGTGCGAGCGGTGATCCGGTCGAGCCGACCGCCCGCAGATTCGAAAGGTCCCGCCCCGCCGCCGGTTCCACCCCGTCTTTCATGCAGGCCGAGATGTAGGAGGCGGAGGTTCC
>JBGAOF010000106.1:7094-7424 GCA_044221915.1 Solirubrobacterales bacterium | reverse complement strand
CTTGATGACGCCGACCTTCATGAAATGACTCGTCCTCTCTGGTGGTCCGCCGGGCGGATGGTCTGGTTGGTCAGTTCCTCATCATTTCCGAGGCCTCTGTCAGAACCGGCCTCAGAACATCGTGAATCTCCTCGAACTGCTCGGTGTCGCAAATCAACGGCGGCGAAAGCTGGATCACGGGGTCACCACGATCGTCGGCCCGGCAGATCAGGCCGCGTTCATAGAGCGCCCCGGAGAGGAAGCCACGCAGGAGCTTTTCGGATTCCTCGTCGTTGAAGCTCTCCTTGGTGTCCTGGTCCTTGACCAGCTCGATCGCCTGGAAGAAGCCCG
>JBGAOF010000106.1:0-7084 GCA_044221915.1 Solirubrobacterales bacterium | reverse complement strand
CATCGCCGACGATCGGAATGTCGCGCAGCGACTCGAGCATGTCACGGAATTCGCCCTCCTTGGCCCGCACATGGCCGCAGAGATCTTCGCGTTCGTAGAGCTCGATGTTGGCCAGAGCGACCGCAGCGGCGATCGGGTGGCCGGCGAAGGTGAAGCCGTGGGCGAAGGAATTGGTGCCTTCCATGAACGGCTGCGCCACCTTGTCCGAGGCGATCATCGCCCCCATCGGCATATAGGAGGAGGTGAGCGCCTTGGCGGAGGTAATGATGTCCGGCTGGTAGCCGAAGCGCTCGCAGCCGAAGTAGTGGCCGAGCCGGCCCCAGGCGCAGATAACTTCGTCGGAGATCAGCAGGACGTCGTACTTGTCACAGATCTCGCGGACCCGCTGGAAGTAACCCTCGGGCGGGACGAAGCAGCCACCGGCGTTCTGGACCGGTTCGAGAATCACGGCGGCAACCGTTTCCGGCCCCTCGAAGAGAATCCGCTCCTCGATCGCCTCGGCAGCCCAGATCGGGTCACGATCTTCCGGCCAGCGATAGATGTTGGTGTTCGGAACGTGACAGCCGCCGGGAGCGAGCGGTTCGAACTGGGCGCGAAGATCGGTCACCCCGGTGGCCGAAAGAGCACCGAGCGTGGTTCCGTGGTAGGCGACCTCGCGGGCGATGTGCTTGAGCTTGCGACCGTTGCCACGCATCAGGTGGTAGTTACGGGCGAGCTTGAGGGCCGACTCGACTGCCTCGCTGCCACCGTCGGTGAAGAAGACCCGGTTGAGATCCCCGGGGGCGAGCGACGCGATCTTCGTCGCCAGTTCAATTGCCCGGGGATGGGCGTAACTCCAGATCACAAAGAAATCGAGTTCCTCGAATTGCCGGGCGGCCGCCTCGGCGAGTTCGGTCCGGCCGTGACCGGCGTTGACCGAGAACAGGCCCGAGAGACCATCGAGGTAGCGCTTGCCGTGGGTGTCGTAGACGTAGGCCCCGTCACCTCGGGTGATGATCGGGATCTCGTTTTCGTCGCTGTACCCACCCATGCGGGAGAAGTGCATCCAGAGATGGCGACGGGCCTGCTCCTGAAGGTTCTCTACTGCGGCGGGGCTGGGGGCTGCGGTTGACACGGTCTCCTCCTTCATTTGCGGGAGATCAAGATTGCTGTGTGGCACCACCATATGTTGCCCCGATCACGCAAGCAAGCCGACGAACTGTAAAAAGCCCGAGCCGTTGCTTTACTTCCCGTCGAAGTTTCGCCCGGCCGCCGCTGTTCCGGTTAGGTTTTTCCGCATGGAGAGCAAGGCGGTACCCGAGGGAGAGGCAGAAGCACCACACCTGAAAGCCGACGCGATCAGCTTCGCCGACGGCCTGGCGATCGCGCTGGCTTCCACCGCGCCGGCCTACTCGCTGGCGGCCGTGATCGGCTCGATCGTGGTGCTGGTCGGACTGCAGGCACCGGCCGCGCTGCTGGTCGCCTTCGTGCCGATGTTCTTCATCGCGGCCTCCTTCTACTACATGAACAAGGCCGATCAGGACTGCGGGACAAGCTTCTCCTGGGTCACGCGGGCGATCGGCCCACAATCGGGCTGGATGACCGGCTGGGCGATCTGCGTGACCGGCATCCTTGTGGTCGGTTCACTGGCCGATGTTGCGGTCTACAGCTTCTTTGACCTGATCGGGGCCAACGGCCTGATGGGCAGCACCGCGGCGGTCACCGCGGGTGCGGTGGTGCTGATGGTGGTCATGACCTGGATCTGTGTCTGGGGCACCGAGATCTCGGCCAATCTGCAAAAGACGCTGATGATCATTCAGATCGTCCCGCTGCTGCTCTTCATGGTCGTGGCGCTGGTCAAGGTCTGGTCCGGGGAAGGCCCTGCCGCATCCCTCGACCCTTCCCTTTCCTGGCTCAACCCGTTCGAGATCCCGGCCGGAGCGCTTTCCGGTGCGATGCTGCTGGCGGTTTTCATCTACTGGGGCTGGGAAAGCGCCGTCAACCTGAACGAGGAAACCGAAGGTGACGCAGACAAGCCTGGCCTGGCCGGAGTGATCTCGACCGCCCTGCTCCTGCTCACCTACGTCGGCGTGGCCACCGCCATCGTCGCCTGGGGCGGAGTCACCGGGGCCGAAAAGTTCGATGACGATGCCGCCATCCTCGCGAGCTACGCCAAGGAGGTACTCGGCGGCACGCTCGGATCGCTGGTCCTGCTCTCGGTGGTGGTCTCCGCCCTCGCCTCGACCCAGACGACCATCCTCCCCGCCTCCCGCACCTCGCTCTCGATGGCCCGGGCCGAGGCGATGCCTCATGCCTTCGGCGAGATCTCGGGGCGGTTTTTCACCCCGGTCGTCTCCACCGTGACGATCGGCGCACTGGCGATCCTCTGGTATCTGCCCTCGAAGCTGATCAGCGAGAACTTCCTCTTCGACTCGATCTCGGCCCTTTCGCTGATGATCGCCTTCTATTACGCGATGACCGGATTCGCCTGCGCGTTCTACTACCGTCGCGAACTTTTCAAGTCGGCGAAGAACCTGCTCTTCATCGGTGTGGCACCGGTGATCGGTGCGGTCCTGCTCAGCTACCTGTTCGTCAAGTCGCTGGTCGACTGGAGCAATCCGGCCAATTCGTACACTGGAGCCTCGTGGCTCGGGTTCGCACCACCGGCGATCATCGGCCTCGGCTTCCTGCTGCTGGGGGCCATCCTCCTGTTCGCCTGGCGGCGCCATCAGGAGGAGCCGTTTTTCAAGCGGCACCGCGAGATCGCCGACCCGGAGCTTCTCGCGGGCAAGGTTGAGCCCGCAGCCGCCCTGGGCGGCGACGGCTGACCGAAGGCGCGTCGGCCACAACGGCAGCACTCCCCACCCTTCAGGTCCGACGGCGCCTGTCGTCCGGGGGGAGCCGTCGATGCCATTCCCATTTCAGCCGTGCAGGTCGGAGTTGCGAAGCGTCGCCGTTTTCGCATAAGGTTTTTTCTCGAAGTTGCCGGAGGTGGCAATGTCGCCTCCGGACCAGTCCACTGAGAGAGGGGTTCAATGGAAGGCTCGCCAGATCTACCGCCGGTCGACCCGAATGCGGATTCGCCGGTGGGCAAGGCCGGGACGAACGGCAAAGCCGCAGGGTCTGGGAGCGGAGGTGTGCGCCTCGAGGGAGTCACCAAGCAGTTTGGTGACTTCACCGCAGTCCAGGAGATGGAACTGGATATCGCCGACGGTGAGTTCTTCACCATGCTCGGCCCGTCCGGCTGTGGCAAGACAACAACCTTGAGGATGATCGCCGGCTTTGACCAGCCGACCACCGGCCGGGTGCTGATCGACGGGACCGACGTGGCCGGGCTGCCCGCCTACAAGCGGCCGACGAACACGGTTTTCCAGTCCTACGCGCTCTTCCCGCACATGACCCTCGAGGAGAACGTTGGCTTCGGGCTCAAGCGCAAGAAGGTCGACAAGGGCGAGATCCGGCGGCGGGTCGGCGAGGAGCTCGAACGGGTCGGCCTCAGCCGTGAAGCCAAGCGCAAGCCGAACCAGCTCTCGGGCGGCCAGCAGCAGCGTGTCGCCCTGGCCCGCGCCCTGGTCAACCTGCCCAAGGTCCTGCTGCTGGACGAGCCCCTTGGAGCCCTCGACCTCAAGCTCCGCAAGGGCCTTCAGGTTCAGCTCAAACAGATCCAGCGTGACGTCGGCATCACTTTCGTCTACGTGACTCACGACCAGGAAGAAGCCCTCACGATGAGTGACCGTATTGCGGTCATGAACGAAGGCCGGATCGAGCAATGCGACGATCCGGAAACGGTCTATGAGCATCCCTCGACCACTTTCGTCGCGGGCTTCATCGGGGTCTCCAACCTGATGCCGGCAATCGCGAGCTCCAGCTCCGAGATCAAACTCGATGCCGGTCCCGCGATCTCCACCCCTGAGGCATCCCGCTTCGGCCAGGGAGAACGCTGCTACGCGGTTGTCCGTCCCGAAAAGCTGGAGATCGATCTTGAAGGCCAGGCCGGCACCGACCGGCCCGGTGTCGACGGGGTCGTCGAGAGTTCGCTTTACCTCGGCACGGCAACCCAGATGGCGGTCCGCGTGGACGAGGAAGTGTCGATGACAGTCCTCTGCCCGAATGTCTCAGATGAAGAACGCCAGGGCTTGCCGGGCGCCGGAGCCCGGGTTCGCCTGAGCTGGCTGCCCGATCACATGCACCTTGTCGCCGAGTCCGATCCGGGCAAGGCCGATGATGACCAGTCAAATACCGAAGCTGCCGCTAAAGGAGTGAGCAAATGAGTGTCAAGTCCATGAACAAGACCCGACTTCTGATCATGGCGGTGCTGGCTATGGCCGCGTCGATGGTCCTGGTCGCCTGCGGTGGTGGTGGCATAGACCAGGCCTCCGACAATTCCGACGTGACCACGGCGACCGGCGGAGATCCGAACGGTTCCCTGAAGATCTCGAACTGGCCGCTCTACATCGATGACGAGACGATCAGTGATTTCCAGAAGGAAACCGGGATCAAGACCACCTACACCGAGGATGTCAACGACAACAACGAGTTCTTCGGCAAGGTGCAGCAGCAGCTTGCCCAGGGTGACTCCGGCGGACGCGACATCATCATCGTGACCGACTGGATGGCCCAGAAGATGTACAACCTCGGATACATCCAGAATCTCGACAAGTCCAAGCTTCCCACCGTCGAGAAGAACATGCTCCCGAGCCTCAAGAGCCCGGCCTTTGATCCGGACCGGTCCTACAGCGTCCCGTGGCAGTCGGGCATGACCGGGCTGGTGGTTCGCAAGGATCTCGCCCCCGATGTGAAGTCGATCAACGACCTGTTCGACCCGAAGTACAAGGGCAAGGTCACAATGCTGATGGAAATGAGGGATACGGTGCCGCTGGTGATGGCCGCCGACGGAGTCGACCCGACCACAGCCACCAAGCAGGACTGGCTCGACGCGATCGCCAAGATCAAGGAGAACGTCGACAACGGGCAGATTCGCCGCTTCACCGGCAACGACTTTGTCCAGGACATGGCGAAGGGCGATGTGGTCGCCGCGATCGGCTGGTCCGGTGACGCGGTCCAGGCTCAGATCGACAACCCGAACATGGCCTATGTTCAGCCGGAGCAGGGCTGCTCGCTTTGGTCCGACAACATGCTGATCCCGGTTGGTGCGCCGAACCCGGCCGCCGCCTACAAGTTCATGAACTACGTGTACGTGCCGGAAAACCAGGCTCAGATCACCAAGTACGTGAACTACGTCAGCCCGGTCAAGGGTGTGAAGGAAGTTCTGCTCAAGCAGGATCCGGATATCGCCAACAACCAGCTGATCTTCCCCAGCGACGAGTTCACCAAGAACTGCTTCGCCCAGGTTTCACCGCCTGGTGACGAGGCCGACCAGCAGGAGGTCGAGCAGGCCTTCCAGGACGTCGTCACGGGCTGATCGCCACCACCATTCGGAGGACGAGGATGAAAGCGCCGGCAAATCGATGAGAGGGACAGAGCAACAATGACATCGATTCGCCGGCGCCTCACTCCCTACAGCCTGCTCGCTCCGGGGCTGATCTGGCTCATCCTCTTCTTCGTGATCCCCATGTATTACATGGGGGAGCTATCGCTGAAAACCGGCTCGCTTGAAACCGGCTACCAGCTGACCTGGGCTTTCGAGAACTACACGGATTCGATCAACGAGTACTCGACCCAGTTCCTGCGGGCGTTCCAATACGCCGGCATCGCCACGATTTTCTGTTTGCTGATCGGCTATCCGCTCGCCTATGCGATCGCCTTCAAGTCGGGACGCTGGAAGAACCTGATGCTGTTTGCGGTGGTCGCACCTTTCTTCACCACCTACCTGATCCGGACCATCGCCTGGAAGACCATTCTCGATGATTCCAGCCCGGTGGTCAGTTTCCTCAAGACCATCCATCTGATCCCGCAAGACGGTCGGGTGCTGGCAACTTCGGCGGCAGTGATTGCCGGGTTGACCTACAACTTCCTGCCGTTCATGATCCTCCCTCTCTTCACTGCCCTGGAGAGACTCGATCGGCGCCTGTTGGAAGCCAGCAACGATCTCTACGCTTCAACCGCCCAGACCTTCTGGCGGATCACCCTGCCGCTAACCATGCCGGGAATCATCGCCGGGATCCTCCTGACCTTCATTCCGGCGGCCGGCGACTACGTCAATGTGATCTTCCTCGGCGGCACAAACCAGGCGATGATCGGCAACGTGATCCAGTCGAAGTACCTGGTCGTGAACGACTATCCGGATGCTGCCGCACTCTCCTTCACCCTGATGGCGATCATCCTGGTCGCCCTGTTGCTCTACATCAAATTTGCCGGATCCGAGGCCCTGATGGGCGAGGAGGAGGAAGCAAAATGAAGGCCTGGCGCTGGTTCAAGGAACACCTGGTTCTCTTCATCGGGCTGCTCGCGCTCGCCTACATGCTGCTCCCGATCCTGATCATCGCGATCTTCTCGTTCAATGATCCTTCCGGCCGCTACAACTTCGAGTGGGTCGGCTTCACCACCCAGTACTGGGCCGAACCGTTCGCAATCAAGGAGCTCACCGATGCCCTGCTGGTCAGCATCCGGCTGGCTTTCTTCACGGCAATCGGTGCGACCATCCTCGGCACCCTGATTGCGATCGCCCTTGTCCGCTACCAGTTCTTCGGCCGGCGGGCAGCGAACCTGCTGATCGTGATTCCCATGGCGACCCCGGAAGTTGTGATCGGGGCCTCGCTACTTTCGATGTTCCTGATTTATGGGGCCAAACTCGGTTTCGGCACCCTGCTGATCGCCCACATCATGTTCTCGATCTCTTTCGTCGTGATCGTCGTGCGTTCACGCCTGATCGGCTTCGACCGCCGGCTTGAAGAGGCAGCGGCTGACCTCGGTGCGAACGCCCTGACAACCTTCCGCAAAGTGACCCTGCCGCTGATTGCCCCGGGCGTGATCTCGGCCGGGATGCTTTCCTTCGCGCTCTCGATCGACGACTTCGTGATCTCGAACTTCAACTCGGGCACGACGGTGACCTTCCCGCTCTACATCTTCGGCGCCGCCCAGCGCGGCATCCCCGTCCAGGTCAACGTGTTCGCGACGATCCTCTTCGCGCTGACGATCGTCGCCA
>JBGAOF010000105.1:0-7432 GCA_044221915.1 Solirubrobacterales bacterium | reverse complement strand
CTGAAGGGCAAGCTCGATGGCGTGTCGATCCGCGTGCCGACGCCGAACGTCTCCGTCGTCGATCTGAAATTCGTCGCCAAGAAGAAGACGACCGTCGAGGAACTCAACCAGGCGGTGATCGCGGCTCACCACGCAGAGCAGGATCAACACCACGGAAAGTCCGGCGGCACCGGTAGCGATGATCGGGGAACCGGTCACGGGTAAACAGTAAGGCCTCTGCGTCACGTCCCGCCTTGCCTATCCGCTACCCTTTGGGAGAGTTATTGACTGACTAGTCAATCGGGAGCCGCCCGGGCCCTTCGCCCCGGCCCCGCAACAGCAAATCGAACGGTTCCAAGCGACCTAAGGAGTTTGAGCAGAGTGGTTGACTTCACGCTTAGCGACGAGCAGAAGGACCTGCGCGAGATGGCGCACAACTTCGCCGAAAAGGAGATGCGGAGCGTCGCCTTCGAGTACGACAAGGACGGTACCTGGCCGGCCGAAGTGATCAAGAAGGCCTGGGAAGTCGGCCTGATGAACACCCACGTGCCGGAGGAATATGGCGGACCGGGGCTGGATTACCTCTCCGGTTGCCTGATCGAGGAGGAGTTCGGCTGGGGCTGCTCCGGTATCGGCACCTCGCTGGCCTGCAACGGTCTCGCTTCGGCCCCGGTAGCACTGGGTGGTTCCGAGGAGACCAAGGCCAAGTACCTGGGCATGCTCTGCGAAGAGCCCAAGCTCGCTTCCTTCTGCCTGACCGAGCCGGATGCCGGCTCCGACGTTGCCGGCATGAAGACCCGCGCCGTCAAGAAGGGTGACAAGTACATCCTCAACGGCTCCAAGTGCTTCATCACCAACGGTGCCCACGCCGACTGGTTCACGGTCTACGCCAAGACCGACCCGGATGCCGGTAGCCGCGGGATCACCGCCTTCGTGGTCGACAAGCAGGACGGGATCACGGTCGACAAGAAGGAAGACAAGATGGGCCAGCGGGCCTCAAACACGGTGACCCTCACCTTCGACGACGTTGAGGTCCCGGCCGAGAACATGCTCGGCGAGGAGAACAAGGGTTTCAAGCTGGCGATGATGACCCTGGATCGCACCCGCCCCGGTGTGGCTGCCATGGCAACCGGCATCGCCCGGTCCGGCTTCGATGCCGCCGTCCAGTACTCCAAGGAGCGCCAGCAGTTCGGCGTGCCGATTGCGATGCATCAGGCGATCCAGTTCCTGATTGCGGACATGGCGGTCAAGGTTGACGCCGCCCGTCTGCTGACCTGGCAGTCCGCCAGCCAGCTCGACAATGGCGAGCGCAACACCCTCACCTCGTCCGAGGCCAAGCGTTTCGCCGCCGACTCGGCGATGGAAGTCACCACCGACGCCGTTCAGGTTTTCGGTGGCTACGGCTTCATCAAGGAGTACCACGTCGAGAAGTTCATGCGGGACGCCAAGATCATGCAGCTCTACGAAGGCACCAGCCAGATTCAGCGCATGGTGATCGCCCGCGAGGTTCTGCTCCCCCGCAACGTCTGACGCGCGGCAGCAACCCGATACGCCGAAAGGCCCGCCCGCGCTCATCGCCGGCGGGCCTTTCTCTTTGAGGCCTGCCAATAACGGGCACGCCCACACGAAGGACAACCCCACAAGGGGGTGACGCAGGTATGCCACCAACCCGGTAGGAAACCTGCGGCACCCCCCGTGAGTTGGGGTGGTTGATTGGGGTTTCGGAGCCGAGCGGGAGGGGAGCCTGGTGGGGGTAACCGTACTTCCCGGGACTTTGAGGCTGTTAGGTTGCCCGGATGGAATCCACTCTCACCGCCTCGGAACCGGTTCGTTCGTCCTCGAGCCCGATCATCGAGGCCAGGGGGCTTGAAAGGGTCTACGGCGAAGGCCAGGCCGAAGTTCGGGCTCTCGACGGTGTTGACGTCACCTTCGAGAAGGGCCGCTTCACCTCGATCATGGGGCCCTCCGGATCCGGCAAGTCAACCCTGATGCACATTCTCGCCGGGCTCGACAAGCCGACCGCCGGCACCGTGGAAATCGAAGGCACCGAAATCACCGGGCTCGATGACGGCGATCTGACCGAATTGCGACGCGACAAGCTCGGGTTCGTATTCCAGTTCTTCAACCTGCTGCCGGTCCTCACCGCAGAAGAGAACATTCTGCTCCCGCTCGCGATCGCCAGGCGGAAGCCCGACTCCGAATGGGTTGATCAGGTGATCGAGCGGGTTGGCCTTTCCGACCGTCGCGACCACCGCCCGTCCGAGCTTTCCGGAGGCCAGCAGCAGCGGGTCGCAGTTGCCCGTGCCCTGGTGACCAAACCGGCGGTGCTCTTCGCCGACGAGCCGACCGGCAACCTTGATTCCAAAGCTTCCGGGGATGTGCTGAACCTGCTGCGAGGCGCGGTTGACGACGTCGGGCAGACGGTGATCATGGTTACCCACGAGCCTGATGCGGCCGCCCACGGTGACCGTCTGATCGCCCTGCGCGACGGCAAGCTGGTTCACGACGCACCGCCGGTTTCGGCGGACAGCGTGATCGAGCTGCTCAAGACTCTCGGCTAGGCAAGGGTCCGGCGGAGCACGCGCATGGTCAGCCTGACTTTCAAGAATCTCTGGGCCCGCAAGTGGCGGTCCCTGATGACGGCGGTAGCGGTCGTCTTCGGCATCGCCCTGGTTGCCGGCACCTACATCCTCACCGACACCACCAACCAGGCCTTCGACCAGATCTTCAACGAGTCGCTGGCCGGTACCGACGTGGTGGTCACCGCCCGGTCCGAGGTCGACCAGCAGGATGGCAGCACCCCCGCCTTTCCAGCGAAGACCCTGCGGGAAGTTCGCCAGGTTGACGGAGTGAAGCAGGCGGCCGGCGCGATCTTCAGCCAGGGAGCGATCCTCGACGAGGAAAACGATTCGGTCGGCGGCGGGTTTTCTCCCCAGTTCATCGCTTCAACCGGGCCAAAGGTCTTCGAGGCAGTCACCTACCCCGAAGGCCACAAGCCGGAAGGCCCGCGTGAAGCGACCCTCGACGAGGCCGCGGCCGAGCGGGCGGGGCTCGGGATCGGAGACAGGATTCAGCTCGCCGGTAGCGGGCCGGCCGTGCCTTTCACGATCGTCGGACTCACCCGGCTCGGCGGGTCCTCCTTCGGAGGCAGCTCGATCGCCGGAGTGGAGCTGCCGGTCGCCCAGAAACTGACCGGCAAGGAAGGTGAGTTCGACCAGATCTCGGTCGCCGCCGAAAGCGGCATCTCGCCGGAGACCCTGCGGGACCGGATCGCTGAAGTCTTGCCGAAAGACCTGCGGGTGGAAACCGCCCAGGAGAACGCCGACCGCAACGCCAGCGAGATCCGCGACAGCCTCCAGTTCCTGACCATCGCCCTGCTCGCGTTCGCCGCAATCGCTCTCTTCGTCGGATCGTTTGTGATTTTCAACGTCTTTTCGATCACCGTTGCCCAGCGCACCCGGGAGTTCGGCATGCTCCGGACCCTCGGTGCCAGTCGCCGGCAGATCCTGCTCACCGTCCTCATCGAGGGCTTGATGATCGGACTGATCGGATCGGTGATCGGACTTTTCGTCGGCTACGGATTGGCCGCGGGGCTGAGCGCCGTCCTCAAAGCCGCCGGGGCCGAGTTGCCGGCCAATTCGTTGCAGGTCCTGCCCCGCACGATCATCGTCTCGCTGGTGATCGGTGTCGGGGTGACCGTGATCTCCTCGGTGATCCCGGCGATTCGTTCCACCAGAGTTCCGCCGATCGCGGCTCTTTCGGAGAACCTGGAGGTTGGCGGTAGAAGCCGGGTGGTGTTGCGAACCGTGATTGCCCTGCTGCTCGCGGCAGTTGGCCTGTTGCTTGTCATCCTGACCCTGATCGCTGGCACCGACGGTGGCAGCGGTGCCGCCCGGATCGGCGGCGGAGCGGTCTGCGTCCTGGTCGCGATCTCGATCTTTGCGCCAAAGCTGGTCGCTCCGGCGGCCCGGGTGATCGGCGCGCCGCTGGAGAAACTCGGCGGATTGACCGGTCGGCTGGCTCGCGAGAACGCCCAGCGTAACCCCTCGAGGACAGCGGTCACCGCAGCGGCGTTGATGATCGGCCTGGCCCTGATCGCCTTCGTGACCATTTTCGCCTCGGGCCTCAGCAGCTCGGTCAACAAGGTGATCGAGGACCAGCTGCCGGGCGAGATCACCCTTCAGGGAACCGGAGGGGTACAGCCCTTCCCGTCCGGGGCGATCGACACGGTCCGCCGGGTTGAAGGGGTGGAGGCGGCCTCGGGAGTCCGGTATGTATCGGTCAAGGTGGACGGGAAGACCGCCTCGATCTCATCGGTTGATCCCTCCGAGATCGTCAAGGTGTACACGGTCGATTGGAAGGAGGGGTCCGATTCCGACCTGACCGGCCTGGCTGACCGGCAAATTGTGATCGGCGACAAGCTGGCGAGCGACCTCGGTGTCGAAGTTGGGGATCCGGTCACGCTGACCTCGCAGATCGGGCGCAAGTTCAGGTTCGTCGTCAACTCGGTCATGAAGACCGACAGCATCTCCCTTGCCGGGGAGGGCGTGATCGCCCAGCAGGCGATGGCCAGGGACTTCGACAAGAAAGATGACGCGGTCGGCCTGGTCAAACTCGACTCCGGAGCCGATCTTGGAAAGACCCAGACCGCAATCGAGGATGCCCTCAAGCGGCAGGGTTTCCCGACCGTGGAGGTCCTCAACCAGGGTGAACTCAAGGAGCAGCAGAAGTCCCAGATCAACGGCCTGCTGGCGATGATCTACGTGCTTCTGGCACTCGCGGT
This sequence comes from Solirubrobacterales bacterium, assembly GCA_044221915.1. GTDB lineage: Bacteria > Actinomycetota > Thermoleophilia > Solirubrobacterales > 70-9 > 67-14. The sequence goes on along the minus strand of JBGAOF010000105.1, from coordinate 2,670 downwards.
CGTGGTCTCGCTGGTCGGAATCGTGGTGACCCTGATCCTCTCGATCTACGAACGGACCAGGGAACTCGGGATGCTGCGGTCGATCGGGATGTCCCGCCGCCAGGTCAAGCGGATGGTTCGATACGAGGCGGTGATCACGGCTGTGATCGGGGCAGTATCCGGATTGATCGTTGGCGTGGTCTTTGCCTTCCTGATTGGCATCCCGCTCAGTGGCGATGGCTTTTCGCTGAGCTATCCGGTCGGCACCTTGATCGTGATTCTGGTTCTCACCGCCCTGGCCGGTGTTGTCGCCGCGATATATCCGGCTCGCAAGGCCGCGAAGCTCGATGTGCTCGAGGCCGTCTCCTACGAGTAGCCGGGGCGGTCCCCAATGTGGCCGGTGCCCGAAGCCGGGCCAGGGTCAGGAATCGAAGCCGAGGCCGAGCCGGTCCAGGGTGCGCAGCCAGAGGCCGCGCCGGCCCCCGTTGCGATCGGCTGCTGCGAGACGGCCGCGGGTGAACTGGACGACGCCATAGCGGAGCGGCTCCGGCGGGAAGGGCATTGGCTTCATGGTCGCGTACCGGAGGCCGGTCACCTCGTTCTCGACGCCGTCGAGGATGTCCAGCCCCAGCCCCGCCGAAAAGCGGCTTGCACCAACCCCGAGGCCGGTATGGCCGACCGCCCAGCCGACCCGGCCGCCCAGGGTGGTTCCGTAGAAGGCAAAGAAGCGTGAACAGGTGTCGATCGCGCCACCCCAGCGATGTGAAAAACGGACCCCCTCGAGCTGGGGGAAAGCGGTGAAAAAGCGCTGGGCGAGGCCGGCGAAGCTCTCGTCGCGCTGGTAGGCCTGTTCCTCCACCTTCCCGCCATAATTGTAGATCGCGTCGTAGCCGCCCCAGAGAAGCCGGCCACCCGGACTGCCAGGGGCAGCCGCATCCCGGCCGCCATCGATCGGACGGTAGTAATGGAATTGGTTCGAGCAGTCGGAGAGCCCCTGGCCGTTCTTCCAGCCAAGCGAATCCCATTGTTCGAGGCTGAGCGGCTCGGTGACCAGCACGTAGTCGTAAACGGGTATGACCCGATGCCGGATCTGACGGACGGGAACCCGGAACGCCGAAGTAGCCAGCAGCACCTGCCGGGCCCCGATCGAACCGTTCGCCGTCCTGATTTCGACACCGCCCCCGTCCTTTTCAAACCCGAGCATCGGGGTCCCCTCGTGAATGCGAACACCGAGCGCCTCCGCGTAGTCCGCCAGGCCGTCGCAAAGCCGGACCGGGTCAACCGACCATTCCCCCGATTTCTGCCACAGCCCACCCCTGTAGACGGGCGAATTCACCTCGGCCCGGACCTGATCGGCGTCGAGCAGCACCGATTCGTGGCCGTATCTGGCCAGCTCCTCGACCCCGCCCTTGAGTTCGTTGGCCTGGGCGTCGGTGACCGCGATCTCGATCACCCCGCGCTTTCGCAGGTCGCAGTCGATGCCCCGGCTGGTGATCACCTGCCCGATCGCTTCGAGGTTCTCCAGGCCGAGCTTTTCAAGTAGCGGAACCTCGTCGGGAAAGCGTGCCAGGCCGTTGCCGATCCCGTGAACAAGGGACGAGGACATGAAGCCGCCGTTGCGGCCGCTGGCGCCGATAGCGAGGTTCTCGCGTTCGATCAGGACAACCTCACGCCCGGGTTCCCTTTCCTTTGCCCGGACCGCCGCCCAGAGGCCGGTCAGTCCGCCACCGACCACAACCAGGTCGGACTCACTCGGGCCCTCAAGCGGTGGCCGGACCTCCGGACGCTGCCCGGCCAGCCAGAAAGGTGCCGGTTCGGCCTCGGCGTAGCTGCGGCGGTCGCCTTCGGTTGGCCCGGTCTCGGGCCAGACTGGGGTGTGCGCGGTTCGGGTGATCGCCCGACTGTAGCCGGTCCAGCAGGTATCTTGGCTGCTGCGGACCACCTGCCCGGCCAGGCACCGGAGGGTCTGTCAGAACCAACCGGTCATTCCGACACTCCCGGGGCAAGCTTGAAATTCAGGCCCAAGAACCAAAATGAACTGGCGAAACTCGAAGATGAAGGTCTCGTCGCGTACCTGGTCTCGGCCCGGAATGCCGGAGACCCTGAGGCGATGTCCGGGGCGGTATACGCCTTGGTCGAGAGGCGGACCCCCATGGTTCAGGGCATGGTCGCCCGCAAGGCGCCCCCTCACCGCCGCGAGGAACTGGTCGCCGACATCATCTCCGAGGCGGTCATTTCCGCGTCGAAAAGCTTCCAGGGCGAGCATGTGGGTGAATTCGTCAACTTCATCAGGACCGTCGCCAGCCGGAAGATTGCCGATTCGACCGACAGGAACAATCGTCAGATCCAGGCGGGACCTCTGGACAATGAGGATGAAAGCCCCTGGAAACCGGAACCGGAAGCAGATACCGGCGATCCTGGAGATATCGTGGCCCTCAGGGAAGCGATCGATAACGTCATGGCAACCCGGAACGAAACTCACCGGAAAATAATCATCATGCGGCGAGCAGGAATCCCTTCAAAGCAGGTCGTTTCGAAACTTGAAGGACAAAGCGTGGCGAATGTCGACAAGGTTTTTTCCCGATTTGCCAAGGACCTGAGAAAGGAGCTCGGTCATGAACAGTGACCGGGTCATCGCCGCTTTCGACAGGTACACGGAGTCCTTCCGTCAGGGGAAGGGAGACCCGACCC
>JBGAOF010000104.1:0-7439 GCA_044221915.1 Solirubrobacterales bacterium | reverse complement strand
ACCGCCGTCCGTGCCGCAGATCGTCGAGATCGCCCTGCTGTTCCGTGGCGCCCAAGGCGACCAGACGTTCCGCCAAGCGCCAGTTGGGCAGTCGGTCGCCGATCTTCTGCGCGGCCGCCTTCCATGCCTTCTACCGGGACTGTCAGGTGGTCGGGGCCGAAGGCGAGGGAGTCGAGACGGCGCGGATCCAGCTTTGCCAGGTGGCCGCCGGCACGATCAGGGAATCACTGGGGCTGCTTGGTATCTCCGCCCCGGACCGGATGTAAGGGCCGGTCAGAGAACCAGGCCCGATTCAAAGGTCGAAGCGCGCCAGATCCCGGTCGAGGCGTTCGTCCTCGGCCCTGGTCAATCCACCCCCGGGCGGATCGCGGTCATCGGGGCGCCGCCGCCAGGCGATGATCGCCCCGAAGATTCCGAGCAAGGCCAGGCCGAAGCCGATCACCGGGAGCAGATAGGCCCAGACATCGATCCCGCGGTTTTCCGGCATGGCCAGCACCTGCCCTCCGTATTCGGCGACCAGGGCATCCTTGATCTCTTCCTTGGTCCTGCCTTCGGCGATCAGCCGGCGGATGAACACGCGCTGGCGCTCGGCCGCCGGTGATCGGGAAAGCCCGAGCAGAGTGCCGCAGACCGGGCACATCACCTCATCCTCGATCTCTGGCAGGCTGGCCCGGGCCGGAGGGTCAGCGGCACCCGCCAGCGACGGGCCGGCCAGGGCCAGCATCAGGACCGCCAGCAGGCCGAACCGCTTCATTCGGACTGTCCGTCCCCGACTCCACCGCCGGGGCCGAGGGCGGGTGCGGCGAACTCCTCGATCGCCGCCTCGTCCCGGAAGGGCCCGGAGTAGTGGGCGACCAGGTCACCTTCGGGGTCGACCAGAAACGATTCCGGGACGCCGGTTGTCTCCAGCTCACCGCTTGAATAGTCGCCGCTTGCATCGCGAAGCTGCGGGAAATCGATTCCGTATTCGCGCAGGAAGGCGAGCGCGTCCTCGTTCAGGTCCTTGGTGTTGATGCCCAGAACCGCGATCCCGTCGCGGTTCTTGCGCTCGAAACGGTCCAGCGCGGGGGATTCCTCTTTGCAGGGGCCACACCAGGATGCCCAGACGTTCATCAGCACCCACTTGCCCCGGTAATCCTCCAGCGAACCTTCGTCGCCTTCCGGCAGGGTTGGCAGGGTCGCAACCGGCACCGGCTCGCCGACCGCCAGGCCGGAGTCACCTTTCTTCACCAGGCCCCAGACCAGAAAGGCCAGCAGCCCGCCCACGGCGACAACGACGATTGAGGTTTTCCAGTTCACGCTGTCACCGATTATGGAGAATGCCAACCCGGGAGCGCCCTTCGACCGCCGGGACGGTAGGCTCAGGCCCACCTGCATGCGGACGTAGCTCAGTTGGTAGAGCGCGAGCTTCCCAAGCTCGAGGTCGCGGGTTCGAGACCCGTCGTCCGCTCTTGACCGAACCTGAAAAGCCCACAATTTCGGTCGTCATCGTGGCTTTCAACTCCGGCCCGGAACTTGCCCGGACCCTGCCCGCGCTGGCCACCGAGCTGGCCGCCGGCGACGAGGTGATCGTGGTGGACAATGGTTCCAGGGACAACTCCGTCGCGGTCGTCCGGGAACACCTGCCGGAGGCCGGCGTGATCGAGCTGGGGGAGAACGCCGGGTTCACGATCGCCACCAACCGCGGTGCCGCAAGGTCATCCGGGGAGATCGTGCTGATGCTGAACCCGGATGCCCGGCCGATGCCCGGTCTGATCGAGGCGATCCGGCGGCCCTTCCGGGAGGCACCGGGCTGGGGAGCGTGGATGGCGCTGGTCACCTGTCAGATCAACGGCGAGTCCGTCGTCAACAGTTGGGCGAATCCCGTCCACTTCACCGGCATCGCCTGGGCCGGGGGTCATGGCCGACCCCTGGAGGAAGCGGGATCCTCGCGGGAGATTCCGGTCGCCTCGGGGGCGGCGATGGCGATCCGGCGAGAAGTATGGGAGGAACTGGGCGGTCTTTCGGAACCGTATTTCCTCTACCACGAAGACATCGACCTCTCCCTGCGGGTTCAGGCGGCCGGTCACCGGATCGGACTGGTGACGGAAGCCAGGGTCGACCATGACTACGACTTCCACTCGAACCGGAAGAAATGGTTCTGGTTGGAGCGAAACCGGCTTGCCACGGTGATCCGCAACTACCCGGCTCCGCTCCTGGCCCTGCTGGCGCCGGCCCTGGCCGGGACCGAACTGATCCTGCTGCTGGTCGGCGCAAGGCAGGGCTGGCTTGGGGCGAAGCTGAAGGGCTACCGCGACCTGCTGCTCCAGTTCCCTCGCCTCAGGCGCGAACGAAGGGAGATCCAGGCGGCCCGGTTGATCACGGCCCGTGAGTTCACAAGGCTCCTCACCCCCGATCTTGATTCACCTCTGATCCCGGCCTTCGCCCGGAGCGGGGCGGTGCGGGGCCTGCTCAGGACCTATTGGCGGGCCGTGAGAGCCTTGCTCGACTGAGCGGTTCGACCTAGGTGGCCTGGGAGATCGGGCGGATCAGGATCTCGCTCAGATCAACATCCTCGGGCTGGTCGAGGGCGAATTCGACCGCCCTGGCGACATCCTGGTCGGTCAGCGCCGAGTCGCCCGGGCGATTCTCGAAGAAATCGGTGTCGACCATGCCCGGTTCGATCAGGGTTACCTTGATCCGGTTGTCATCGTCGCGGCCGCGCAGCTCCTGGCGGAGGGCCTCCCCGATCGCTGTGGTCGCGAACTTTGTCGCCGAGTAAAGCGAACCGGGCAGGACCCGGCGACCGGCGATCGAACTCGTGACCACGTAATGGCCGGTTCCCCGCTCAAGCAGGTGAGGCAGGGTTGACCTCACCGTAAGCGCGGTGCCGAGTACGTTGGTGAGGACCATTGACTTCCAGTGATCCGGAGATTCCTCGAGGAATCCCCGGGCGGCACCGAACCCTGCATTCGCGAATACATCGTCGATCCGGCCGAAGGCTTCCAGCGCGGCCGCGGTCATCCGCTCGACCTGATCCCACTCGGCAACGTCGCAGCCCACGACAAGGGCTCTTTCCGGCCCGCCGAGGGAGGCGGCCAGTTCCTCCAACGGTTCGACCCGCCTGCCTGCGAGGACCAGTTTCCGTCCGCCCGCCACGAGGCGGGCCGTCGCGCGCCCGATTCCGCTGCCGGCACCGGTGATCAGAAGCACCTTTTCTTCGCTCATGCCGGAATTCTCGCAGGGGGAAGGCACCGGTCGCCGGGGCCTGCGATAATCGGCCCCGAGATGGACGTACAACGCAAGCGTCAGGTGCGTCTGTTCGTGGCTTTGGGTGCCGCCTTGCTCCTGGCCACCGGACTGATCTACACCTCATTCAACGCCTCGTCCGAGGCCCGCAAGCCGAGCGAACTGAGCGATGCCGTTCCGGGCAAGAGTTACGAGATGACCGGAAGGGTCGTGAAGGATTCGATCGTCAAGACCGGCCAGGGGATTCGTTTCGCGGTCAAGGACCGTGACGGTACGGGTCAGGCGCTGCCGGTCACCTACAGCGGGGTCGTGCCCGACCCCTTCCGTGAGGGACGCGAGATCGTGATCAAGGGCACCGTTGAAGACGGGGTCTTCGTGGGGGAAAGGGACACACTCGTGACCAAATGCCCCTCGAAGTTCTCGGAGAAGCAGAATCAGTAGCCTCGGAAACGCTGCTCTCTGGCTTGCCTTCCTGACCGCGATCTTCGCCGCGGTGGCGGCACTGGCCGGGACCCGGGGCGACCGCCGCTGGGTTGATTCGTCCCGCCGGGCCGTCTATGCCTTCTGCGGGCTGATGGTCCTCGGCTGGCTGATCATCGAAAAGGCGTTTCTGGGCAACGACTTCGCCTTCAACGTGGTGGCGTCCCACTCCTCGACCGATACCCCGCTCTTCTACAAGTTCACGGCGGTCTGGTCGAGCCAGGAGGGCTCGCTTCTGCTCTGGTCGTTCATCCTTTCGATTGTGGCTTCAATCGCCCTCGCGGCAACCCGCCACCGTCTGCGGGATCTTGTCCCCTGGGCGACCGCGGTGATGATGGGAATCGCCGTCTTCTTCACCGGCCTGATGCTGCTCGGCGGTGATGTGAACCCCTTCGCGACCACCTCGCCGGCTCCGGTCGAAGGCACCGGTCTGAGTCCCCTGCTCCAGCATCCGTCAATGATCATGCACCCGCCGATGCTCTACACGGGGTATGTCTCCCTGACCGTGCCATTTGCTTTCGCGATCGGTGCGCTGGCCAGCCGCCGGGTTGATGCGGCCTGGATCAAGTCAACCCGGGGTTTCACCCTGATTGCCTGGACCTTCCTCTCGATCGGAATCATCCTCGGTGCCCGTTGGTCTTACACGGAACTCGGCTGGGGCGGGTACTGGGCCTGGGACCCGGTCGAAAACGCTTCGATAATGCCCTGGCTGATCACCACGGCCTTCATCCACTCGATCATGGTCCAGGAGAAAAGGGGCATGTTCAAGGTCTGGAATTTCAGCCTGGTCGTCGCCTCGTTCAGCCTCGCCCTGCTCGGTACTTTCCTGGTCCGCTCCGGGGTCCTCCAGTCAATTCACGCTTTCGGCGACTCGACTGTCGGCCCGTATTTCCTCTCGCTGATCGGCGTGGTGGTGATCGGATCGACCTGGTTGATCATCTCGCGGCTCGACCTCCTGCGCTCGAAACGCCGGATCGATTCACTCGCTTCGCGCGAGGCGGTGTTTGTGATCAACAACGTCTTGTTGATCGCCCTTTGTGCGGTCGTCTTCTGGGGCACGTTCTTCCCCCTGATTTCCGAACTGGTCACCGGAACCCGTTCCACCCTCGCCGCCCCCTGGTTCGACCGCTATGTGACACCGGTCGCGGTGATTCTCGTTCTCTTCACGGGGATAGGCCCGATGATGTCCTGGCGCCGAACTTCATGGCAGGGTGCCAAGCGTGTCTTCAGGCTTCCCCTGATTGTGGCCGCGGTCACCCTGCTGGTTCTCTTGATCTTCACCGATGCGGCGCACAGCTACTGGGCCCTGGCCGTCTTCGCCCTGGCCGCGTTCACACTTACCGCCCTGTTCCAGGAGACCTGGCGGGCGGCTTCGGCTCGCAAGAAGCATGTGGGGGGTACGTTGATCGGGGCGGCCTGGGCGCTTGCCACCCGCAACCGGCGACGCTACGGCGGGTACATCGTGCACCTTGGCCTGGTCGTCCTTCTGGTCGGGGTTGCAGCGTCTTCCAGTTTTGAAACCAAGCGGGACATCGAACTCAAACCGGGCGAGTCTGCCCGTGTGGACAATTACACCGTCACGTACACGCAGCCGACCGTTGAACGCAGCAAACAGGCACTGATATTCGGGGCGGAGTTGGAGGTTGACCGGGACGGCGGCCAGTTCGCCAAGCTCAATCCGACTCGCCAGTACCATCAGGTGACGGACGGGAGACCGCGGGGGATAGCGACCTATTTTGAGGGTGAGGCCACCAGCGAGGTCGGGCTAAAGGCCGGCCTGCGGTCGGATTTCTGGACTTCGGTCGAACCCGACACCGCTGAGATTCAACGACGCGCCCGGGTTGCCGACTCCCGTTTCGCCGCATACATGACCCAGGTCGTCCAGCCGCTGATTCGCCAGGATCCGTCGAGGATCGCCGCGATAAGCGACCAGTTGAAGGAGGTCCAGAGCCTGGCGACCGACAAGATCATCAGCGGCTACACCGAATCCGGTTCGGCCCCCTCGGTGACGGTCCGCGTGATCGTCAGCCCGATGGTCAGCTGGATCTGGGTCGGAGCGGTGATTGCGATTCTCGGAGCTCTTTTCGCCATCTGGCCGAGCGGCTTGTTGAGCCGAAGAAGGCAGGCATCCTCAAGATGACAATCATCTTTTTCCTTCTCCTGCTGGTCTTGGTGGCGGTTTTCGTGAGTCGGCCCTTCTGGGGCGGAGGCGAAGCTTCCGCGGTGGAGGACCCTGAGATCGCGGCGCTGGAGGCGGCCCGGGAATCCAAGTACCGGGAGATACGCGACGCGAAGTTCGACCGTGAATCGGGCAAGCTGTCCGCAGAGGATTTCGCCGAGCTTGACGCCGAACTGAGGCGGGAAGCCGTGGCCATTCTCGACCGGCTTGAAGCGCTGAAGGGCAAAGAAAGCTAGAATCGGCAGCCGATGTACACGATTATGGCCGTCATCCAGGTTTTCCTTTCGGTGCTCCTGATTTTCCTGGTGCTCCTGCACTCGGGCAAGGACGCCGGGCTCTCCGGTGCCTTCGGCATCGGCGGTGGCGGCAGCTCGATCGGTGGCGGTTCAATGGTCGAACAGAACCTCGACCGGGCGACCGTCGTGACGGCGATCCTGTTCACCTTGAACACGATCCTGCTGGTCAAGCTCTAGCGAACGCTTCAGCCGTGAAACTGGTCGGGCAATCCTCGGCCGGCCGGATACCGGCGAAGGATCAGAATTTGCTCTAGGGTCGGCGGCATGCGGAGTAACACGAAGCTGGTCATCGCAATCGTCCTGGCGGCAGCGGGGGTCCTGCTCGGCGCGCTGGGCGCAATCACCGCATACAACGCCAAGGACGCGGTTCAGAGCGACACCGAGCAGACCGCCGGGGTTCAGGCCTTGGTCGACCAGCGCTTTCAGGAAGCCCAGTCGCGTCAGGACCAGATAGAGGCCCAGCAGAAGTCGGAAGCCGAAAAGCTTGTTGCTCAGTTGACCAAGGGGGAGAAGGGTCTGCTGCAGAAGATCAACTCCAACACGCATGCGATCAAGAAGCTGAAGCGCTCGAACCACAATCTGAAACAGCAGGTGAACACGCTCTCAAGCCGGGATCGCGAGATCGAGAACGAGATTGCCCAGGTCGAAAACGACCTGAACGCCGACTTCAAGCAGCTCAACGGTCGAATCAACCGGACCAACCAGAAGGTTCAGCAGCTCCAGAATCAGGTCAACCGTTTGGCCGGGTTCATCGGCCAGTAGACCATTGAAGGTCCTCTTTGTCTGTCTCGGCAACATTTGCCGGTCACCGTCGGCGGAGGCGGTGATGCGAAGCCTGATTGAGGCCGAGGGCCTGGAAGGGTTTGAGCTGGATTCGGCAGGTACCGGCGACTGGCATGTCGGCAAGCCCGCCGATCCGCGGGCGATCGCAGCCGCCAGCTCCAGAGGCATCACGATCAGCGGACGGGCCCGCCAGGTCGAGCCGTCGGATTTTGTCGAGTTCGACCTGATCCTCGCGATGGATCGGTCTAACCTTGATCATCTGCTCGCGGCCGAGGGGGCTGATCCCGTGAAGGTCAGGCTCTTCCGAGAGATGGCCGGCGAGGGCGTGGTCGACGTTCCCGATCCCTACTACGGTGGCGAGGACGGGTTCACCGAGGTATTCGAGATCCTTGAGCGCGGCTGCGTCAGCCTGCTGGAAGAGATTCGCGACTGATTCATCCTGCCGGGCAGTTCACAACAGGCGGCTCCGGACC
>JBGAOF010000103.1:0-7472 GCA_044221915.1 Solirubrobacterales bacterium | reverse complement strand
CGGAGAACGGAGACGGTCACTCCCGGTCGCAGATCCCGGAACTCGGCTACTGCGGCCTCCGCCTCGACCACATCGCGCTCAACCCTTGTCTCCGGCTCGTAGCGACGAACCATGTCCTCGGTGAAATACGCGGGATCATCCTGGGCGCAGCCGTACCAGTGGGCCGAGCTCTTGAACACCAGCTTCTTCACGGGAGATCCCCCCGCCGCACAGGCGGCGAGGATATTAAGGGTGCCGATCACGTTGTTCTCGTGGATCTGGTCGGGCCTTCGGCCGTCCGGGCCGCGGGCGGAATCAACCATCAGCCGGGCGTCGACCACAGTGTCAATTCGCGCTGCCCGAACGATCTTCTCGATCAGTCCGTGCTGAACCCCGACCTTCACATATTCGGTCCGTTCCAGTTCCCTGGTTGGCTCTCTTGAATCCACCCCGATGATCGCTTCGATCCCGGGGTTGGATTCGAGCGCCGCCGCAAGCCGTCCGCCCCAGTAGGTGGAGAGTCCGGTAACCAGCACCCTTCGCGCGCTCTTGCTCTCCCGTCCGCTCACAATTCAATTGTGGCAGGGAACGGCAGGAAGCAGGTGTATAGAGTCGCTGACCGTGAACGAAGCCGAAGGCCTGGTAATCCCGCCGGAGCCGCCCGCCCCGGTCCATGACGACTACGGAATCTCCGATGGTCGCTGGCTCAAGATCAACTGGGTCGATCGGATCCGGACGGTGACAGTGAGCTCGGCGCTCGGGGAAACCCCGGTCAGCTATGTCGATCAGGGAGAGGGCCCGCCCGTCCTGCTGGTTCACGGGCTGGGTGGCAGCTGGCGCAACTGGCTGGAGAACATTCCTTTTCTCTCCGACAGCCACCGGGTGGTTGCCCTCGATCTGCCCGGTTTCGGATTGAGTCCGATGCCCGGTGGCCCGATCTCGATGGCCGCCTACGGTGAGCTGATTCTCCGTTTTTCCGACGCGGTCGGCCTCGGTCCCGAGACCCGCCTGGTCGGTCACTCGATGGGCGGATTCATCTCGACCGAGGCGCTGACAACCGAGCCGGGCCGTTTCTCCAGGCTCAGCCTGATTTCTGCGGCGGGCATCAGTTTCGCGACGATCACCGGCTATCGGAAGTCGGTCACTGCCGCGGTGGTGAAAATGATGATTCCGCTGGCGGCCGGCCGGATCCGGCGGAACATGAGCCGCAAGCGGCTGCGAACCGCCTCCTTTGTCGGTGTCATTGCCCACCCGAGCATGATCGGCCCGGAGATCCTCTGGGAGCTCGGCTACTACGCGACGCTCAAATCACCGGCGCTGTACGAGGCCGCCTACGCGCTCGGTGGCTACGACAACCGGAAATCGCTCGGTCGCATAGACATCCCGACCCAGATTATCTGGGGTCAGCAGGACCGTCTGGTCCCGGTCGGAGCCGCGTATTCCTACGCCAAACGGGTTGAGAACTCGGAACTCTCGCTGGTCGACGACTGTGGACACATGGTCCAGCTGGAACGACCGGCCAGGTTCAACGGCGAGCTCAACCGATTTTTTTCTTCAACTGGCTGATCTGCTTCCTGAGCTTCCTGATCTTGCCTCTCTCGGCGGCGGCTCGGACCCGGGCACCGGCGGCCTTTCCGGCCAGCAGCCTCTTCTGCCGGCCTTCGGCCTTCCCTGCCTTCCGCGTGAGCGCTTTCGCCAGTTTCCCGTACTTCGCAGCACGTTTCTGTGCCTTGGCGAGCGCGGTATTCAGCTTCCCGAGCTTCGCCTTGAGTCCGGCGATCCGTGACTGTTCGGCCAGATAGCTGTCCGCAGCATTGCCGGCAAAGGTCAGCAGGTTTCCTTCGGCCAGGTTCAGTTCCGGCACATGCCAGTTCGTCCCGGGCGCAACCAGCGTCCCGAGGTTCGGTCTCGCGTCACCGGGAAGGTCGGTCTTGCTCACGTTGAGCCAGTGGGCTCCGTTCTGGCGTTCGCATCTGGCGCCGTAATAGTCGGGCTCCGAAATCCACGGTGCCGCGGTCTCCGCCACCGGCACCCCGTACAGATAGTCGAGGTTGGCCAGTGGCAGGAGCGTGCCATCGCTGCCGTCCAGCCGGGCGGGGTTGACGCACATCACCTCGAACCGACTGTCATCCGGGCGTGCCTGCGGGTAGATCCAGTAGCCGTTGTCGAGCCTGGAAAACTCGGCGGTCGGGCCGGGCACGTCTGCGTACATGGAATAGGCGATGATGCAGCCGAACTCGCCCTCTTTGGAGCAGGCCGGAACGTTGGCGAACATACCCCCGACCTTCTTGCCGATCGGCACATGGACGTTGCCGCCCGGGGTAATCGCCCCGACGAACCGCTTGCGCAACACGGGATTCCGGTCAATCATTTCGTCGATCAGGCGGACCGTATGGGCCGATCCCTGCGAGTGGCCGATCATGATGAAACCGCGGCCCTTGTTGTAGTTGGCGAGATAGTCCTGGAAGGCGGCTCTCGCGCTGTCGTAGGCGGTCTCGACCGAGGGATTGTAGGCGGACTGATCTCCGCTGAAGGTCACCTGCCGGTACATCGGGGCATACACCTTGCAGACCGACGAGAACATGCGGGCCTGTTGCACCACCACCCGCTTGATTGGCGGGTCCTTTTCAAGGTCGGAGTTCGGCGTCGCCTGCTCGCTCTGGGTCGGATACAGGTAGAAACAGTCAACCGGCGGGTTTGCGGGCCGCGTGTATGGCAGTGGCTCGGCGGTCTCACCGGGCGCGGGCAGGCTGGAACCGTTGATCGTCCCCGCACAGAGGTCGTCAACCTGTCCAGGCTTGCAGATCCAGACGGTGTCCGCAGCTTGCGCGGCCGGGGGACCGGCAATAACGGCAAAGACTATGAAGATGCCGGCCAGAACCGGGGCCAGCCAGAAGCTGCGAGCAGACAGTATTGACACGATCAGTTTCCTCCCGCTGAGATTGACAGGTGCATCATCCACCATCCGGAACACGGATGGTGTGCCGGAGCTTCGCTCCCGGTCCCAGACGGCATTTTCGGTCCTCAGGTGATCGCGCCTTTCGAGGCGGAACTGACACTCGCCGCATACTTCGCCATGACACCCCGGTCGTAGAGCGGTGCCGGCGGCGAGTAGCTTCTCAGCCGTTCATCGATCTGTTCGGGCGTCAGGGCCACTTCCAGCCTTCTGGCGTCGATGTCAACGGTGATCTGATCTCCATCCCGGATCGCCCCGATCGGCCCGCCTTTGACGGCTTCCGGGGCCACGTGACCGATCATCAGGCCACGGGTCGCACCCGAGAACCTGCCGTCGGTGAGCAGGGCCACATGTTCACCCATCCCCTCTCCGACCAGGGCAGCTGTGACCTGGAGCATCTCCCGCATGCCCGGCCCTCCGGAAGGGCCTTCGTTCCGGATCACGATCACATCACCCTTTTCGATTTCGCCTCGCTTGACGGCAGCGAAGCAGTCTTCTTCGCGTTCGAACACCCGGGCGGGACCGATGTGCTTGCGCCGTTCGGTGCCGGCCACCTTCACCACCGCACCGTCGGGACAGATGTTCCCCCGCAGGATCGCCAGCCCGCCCTGCGCTTTCAGGGGTGCGTCGACCGGGAGCACGACATCCTGACCGGGTTCTTCGGTCGCGCCTGCGACCTCCTCCCCGATCGTCCGGCCGGTGACGGTGATCTCGTCTTCGTGAAGCAGCCCGCCCTCCTTCAGTCGGCGGAGAATCAGCGGCACTCCCCCGGCCCGGTAAAGATCGGTCGCCACGTAACGGCCGCCGGGTTTGAGATCGGCGAGCAGCGGTGTCCGGCGGGAAACCTCCTCGAAGACGTCCAGATCGAGCTCCACCCCGGCCTCCCGCGCCACCGCGAGCAGGTGCAAGACCCCGTTCGTCGAGCCGCCCGATGCACAGACCACGGCGATCGCGTTTTCGAGTGACCTGCGGGTGATGATCCGGCCGGGGCGCAGATCCTCTGCCAGAACCTTGAGTATCAACTGGCCGATCTTTCCGGCGACCACGGTCTTCTGCTCGTCTTCGGCCGGAACCATGGCCGAGAAGGCCGGTGAGATTCCCAGTGCCTCGAACGCACAGGCCATCGTGTTGGCCGTGAACTGCCCCCCGCAGGCACCGAAGCCGGGGCTCGCGACATCCTCGATCTCCGTCAGTTCTTCATCGGTGATCCGCCCGGCTATGTGGGCGCCGATGGCCTCGAACACTTCAAGGATGCTGACGTCTTTTCCCTTGTATTTCCCCGGCTTCACCGAGCCGCCGTAGAGGACGATCGAGGGCACATCAAGCCGGGCGACGCCCATCACCGCTCCGGGAATCGTCTTGTCACAGGCAGCGAGGGCGATTATCGCGTCGAACTGGTAGCCGCGAGCCATCAATTCGATCGAGTCGGCGACCATCTCCCGGCTTACCAGCGAGGATTTCATCCCCTGGGTTCCCATGGTAATGCCGTCCGAGATTGCCACCGTGTTGAATTCCATCGGCGTTCCGCCGGCAGCCCTCACACCCTCCTTGACATAGGCCGCGAGATCCCGAAGGCCATAGTTGCAGGGCATCGCTTCCGTCCAGGTATTGGCGATCCCGATGGTCGGCTTCTTGAGATCCTCATCGGTCAACCCGATGCCTTTCATGTAGGCACGGGCGGCGGCTCTGTCGGGACCGTCAAAGACGGCGGCCGAACGGGGCCGGGGCAGGGAAGCGGAGGTGGGAGCGGTCTCGGACATGAAGCAATCCTATGGCGAGTCGAAAATCTTGCTGCTCAGCCGTCGGCAGGCCGCTCGAGGCCGATCACATCCACCGGGCCGGGCCCGGAGCCGACGCTGTCCAGACTTCCGGCGACGGCACGGGAGGCGCAAACCCGGGCCAGCCTGGCCGCTTCAAGTGGTTCATGGCCCCAGGCCAGCATTGCCGCCAGGACCGACGAGTGGGTGCAGCCGGAACCGTGAGCCGAGCGACCCGCGTGGATTTCCCCTTCTATCTCGACCATTTGGCGGCCGTCAACGAAAAGATCGACCATCCGGTGGCTGTGACCTCCGGTGATCACCGCAGCCCCGGCTCCAAGTGCCAGAACTCCCCGGGCAAGCTCCTCCTGGGTGGCATCCTCCAGCCCGGTGATGACCCTCGCTTCGGGAATGTTCGGGGTCGCGACCGTGGCCCGCGGCAGGATCCGGGAAACCAGGGCCTGGCGGGCGTCGGGCGCGAGCAGATTGGCGCCGCTCTCGGAAACCATCACCGGGTCAAGCACTATCGGGACCCGGCCGACCAGGTCCAGCCCGGTTGCCACTGCTTCGATCGCCGGCCGGTCACCCAGCATGCCGATCTTGACCGCGTCGATGCCGATGTCGTCAGCGACCGCCCGGATCTGGGCGAGGATCATTTCCGGGCTGACCGGCTCGATCAGGTCGACACCAACCGTGTTCTGAGCGGTGAGCGCGGTGATCGCGGTCATGCCGTGAACTCCGCAACTGGCGAACGCTTTCAGGTCGGCCTGGATCCCGGCACCGCCGCCGGAGTCAGAACCCGCGATCGAGAGGACAGTTGGCACCGGCCGGTCAGCTTTCACGTTGCGAAGGATAGGCGGCGAGCGTTGTCCTTGACCAGGTTCCCGCGACGGATCCCCGCAGGTACCCGCAGATCTCAAGCCGGGCCATGAGTCTCGACGTCGCAGCGCTGCGGGTTTCCAGCCGGGCGGCGACTTCGTCAACCGTGCGGCAGCCTGCTTCCACGGCCTCGAGCGCGGCGAGCTCCAGCCGGTCGAGCCGCGGGCCAAACAACGGCTGGCCGACACCCACTCCCAGCATCCGGTCGAGGATGTCCTGGCCACCACGGATCAGGGCGGCACCGCTGGCGATCAGTTCGTTACTGCCGGCCGCAACCCCGGCGGTGACCGGACCGGGAACGGCACCGACCTCCCGGCCGGCATCCCCGGCCATCTCGGCGGTGATCAGGGACCCCGACCGCCATGCTGCCTCGACCACCACTGTCATTCCCGAGAGCCCGGCCATGATCCGGTTGCGGGCGGGGAAACTCCACCGCCAGGCATCCGCGCCCGGCGGGAGTTCGGAAAAGACCAGCCCATGTTCGACTATCTGGCGGTAAAGCCGGGTGTGGCTGGCCGGATATGGGCGGTCGGCACCGCAACCGAGGACAGCCACGGTCGGCCCGGCCTCGAGGGCTCCCCGGTGTACCGCTCCGTCAATCCCCAGAGCCATGCCACTGATCGCGTTCAACCCTGCGGCGGCCACCTCCCGCCCGATCGCCCCCGCCACCTCAAGTCCGTAGCCGGTGGCCTTCCGCGCCCCGACCACGGTCACCGAACTGCCCGGACTGACTTCGGCCAGGGGAATCCCCTGTCCTTTTCCGATCAGCACGACCGGGGCATCGTTCGTGTCGGCGAGGCCCACGGGAAAGCTCGAATCATGCCGGCAACATGCCCAGCAACCGGCTTCCAGGAGCGAACCACGCATTTCTTCCTCACTCAGGGAAGCGTTCCAGGACAGGATCTCGTCCAGTTTCCGGAAAGCCACAGCTCGCACCAGTTCCTCGTTTCCGAGCCTCAGCAATTCGGGTGTCCTTCGTCCCGGCCGGTCATCGACCACGTTCTGGATCCAGGGTCCGAGGCGGGCCAGCAGCCAGCTCCTCCTGAGGCATTCCACACAGGTCGAATCGGCATCAACCCCGGCTCCGCGACCGGCAGCACGATGTTCCCGGGCCGGCTCGAGACCGCCGTCTCCCCTCATTGGGTCCGCCGCCGGAACTGGATCGCTGCGGCCATGTGACCTTCATCGATCGCGGTTGACCCGTCGAGGTCGGCAATGGTGCGCGCAACCCGGAGGATCCGTCCGTGGGCCCGACCGCTCAGAAGCCATGACCTGTGGGCGTCGGCCAGCAGGCCTGCCGCCTGGGCAGTGACTCTGAACCCGGCCGCCTCATCGGCATTAGCCTCGGCATTCGTCCGGCCCTCGCCCAGCCGCTCGGCCATCGGCTGCCGGGCATCGCGCACTCGCTTGCCCACTTCGGCAGAGCCTTCGCCCGGCGGCCCGGAAAGCGCCTCGGCGCAGGGCTGTGAGACGGCGACGACCATGTCGATCCGGTCGGCCAGTGCCCCGCTGAGGGCGGCCCGGTACCGGCGGGCCGACGCCTCGCCACAACGGCAGCGTGGATCATCCTCACCCCGGCCGCAAGGGCAGGGGTTGGCTGCCGCCACCAGCGTGAAGCGGCTCGGCAGGGTCTGTCGGCCACGGGCGCGGGAAATCGTGACCGAACCGGTCTCGAGCGGCTCCCGCAGAGCTTCGAGTGCGGGACGGCTGAATTCACATAGTTCGTCAAGAAACAGCACCCCCCGGTGGGCGAGAGTGATCTCACCGGGGCGAGGGGGATTCTTCATGGGGGCGTCCCCTCACCGCTACGGCCCAACAGCCAACTGGGAAAGCGCCTCCACTGCCGTCAGACAGGGAATGCGATCGGCGATATCTTGATAGTGCCGATCATACGTGACGAT
>JBGAOF010000102.1:243-7513 GCA_044221915.1 Solirubrobacterales bacterium | reverse complement strand
GACCGACTCCCTCGCTTCGCAGTCTCCCGACCAGCTGGCAATCAACACGATCCGGACCCTTTCAATCGACGCGATTGACAAGGCGAATTCGGGCCATCCGGGTGCGGCAATGTCGCTTGCCCCGCTGGCCTACAAGATCTGGCAGGACTACCTGCGCTTCGATCCGGCCGATCCGCATTGGCCGAACCGTGACCGTTTCGTTCTTTCTGCCGGCCATGCCTCGATGCTGATCTACTCGGTGCTGCATCTCGCCGGGGTGAGGAAGGTGGAAGCGGACGGATCGGTCAGCGACCGCCTTTCCGTGACCCTCGAGGACATCGAGAATTTCCGCCAGCTCGGCTCCCCGACGCCTGGCCATCCCGAGTCCCACCTGACCACCGGTGTCGAGACCACCACCGGGCCCCTCGGACAGGGTGTCGCGACCTCGGTAGGCATGGCGGTAGCCGGCCTCTGGAAGAGAGCCACCTTCGGCGAGGAGCTTTTCGACTACGACGTCTACACAATTTGCGGTGACGGCGACCTGATGGAAGGCGTCTCCCAGGAAGCTGCCTCGCTGGCCGGCCATCAGCAGCTCCACAACCTCTGCTGGATCTACGACTCGAACCGGATCACGATCGACGGCTCGACCGACCTCACCTTCACCGAGGACGTCGAGGCACGGTTTGCCGCCAACGGGTGGGCGGTCCACCACGTCAATGACGCCAACGATCTCGACGAGATCGGTATGGCCCTTGACAGGTTCAAGGCCGAAACGGAAAAGCCGACCCTGATCCTGGTTCACAGCCACATCGGTTACGGATCGCCGAACAAGGTGGACACCGCCGATGTCCACGGCAACCCGCTCGGGGCCGAAGAAACAAAGCTCGCCAAGGAAGCCTACGGCTGGCCGGTGGACGCCCATTTCCTGGTACCCGATGGTGTCTACGAGACCTGGACCAACGGCGTCGGCAGGCGTGGCTCCGAGCTTTCCACCGCCTGGAAGAAACGCTTCGACGCGGCCCCTGCCGACCGCAGGCAACTGATCGGAACCATGCTGGACGGTGGGCTGCCCGAAGGCTGGGAGGCCGACATTCCGAACTTCGAGGCCGGCGACCAGGTCGCAACCCGCTCCGCCTCCCAGAAGGTGCTGCAGTCGATCGCGCCGCGGGTGCCGTGGCTCTTCAGCGGCTCCGCCGACCTCACCGGCTCGGCCTCCAGTGGCCTGAAGGCGGAAACCTCCGGTGTCTTCGAGCCCGGCAGCCGTTCCGGCCACATGCTCCACCTCGGGGTGCGCGAACACGAGTCGGCTGCCGCCGCGAACGGAATGGCCCTGAGTTCGCTGCGTCCGGTCTGGTCCACCTACCTGATCTTTTCCGACTACGCCCGGCCGGCAATCCGCCTTTCCGCCCTGATGGAACAGCCTGTGGTCCACTGGCTGACTCACGATTCGATCGGCCTCGGCGAGGACGGCCCGACCCATCAGCCGGTCGAGCAGCTCGCCTCGCTTCGGGCGATGCCGAACCTGGATGTGATCCGCCCGGCCGATGCCGCCGAGGTGGCGGAGGCCTGGAAGGTGATCATGCCCCGCACCGATCATCCAACCGCTCTTGTCCTGACCCGCCAGAAGGTGCCGGTGATCGACCGCGGCCGGTACGGGGACGCCGCCGGCCTCGCAAGGGGCGGCTACATAATCGCGGACAGTGAGGGCGAGCCTGAGTTGATCCTGATCGCCACCGGTTCCGAGGTCCACATCGCCCTGGAGGCGTACGAAACCCTGACCATCGAAGGCATCCGGGCCCGGGTCGTTTCCCTGCCTTCCTGGCATCTTTTCGAGAGTCAGGACCAGGCCTACCGGGACACGGTCTTGCCCCCGACGGTGACCCGCCGGATCTCGGTCGAACAGGCCTCGACCTTTGGCTGGGAGCGCTATGTCGGAGAGGACGGGGTGGCGATCGGGATGACCACATTCGGGGCGTCGGCGCCGTTCAAGGACCTGCAGAAGCACTTCGGTTTCACTCCCGACCGGGTGGTCGAAACGGCCCGGGACCTGCTCGGGGACTGAGCGTTGACGGCGCTCCGGGAGTCAGGCGCTTTCAGGACTCTCGAGCGGCATCATCAGGAGGTAGCCGGCCTCCGGCTCGCCGACCTGTTTTCCGGCGATCCTTCCCGTGGCTCCGATCTGGCGCTCGAAGCCTGCGGGCTTTACTTTGATTATTCAAAGAACCTGATCACCCGCGACACCGTGGGGCTCCTGGCCGAACTTGCCGGCGAGATGCGTATGCCGGAGCGCCGTGATGCGATGTTCAACGGTGAATGTGTCAACACCTCCGAGGGCCGGCCGGCCCTGCATACGGCCCTGCGAATGCCCCGCAACCGGTCCCTGGTGCTCGATGGTGTCGATGTGGTCCGCGAGGTTCACGAAGTACTCGATCGCATGGCTGCTTTCTGCGAGAGAGTCCGTTCCGGGGATTGGAAGGGTCACTCTGGCCGACCGATCAGACGGATCATCAACATCGGCATCGGCGGCTCGGACCTCGGCCCGGTGATGGCCTTCGAAGCCCTGAAGCATTACTCGCGCCGCGATCTCGAGTTCCGCTTCATCTCGAACGTGGACGGCACCGATTTCCACGAGGCGACACTCGGTGCCGATCCCGCCGAAACCATGTTCATCGTCTCCTCCAAGACTTTCACCACCCTGGAGACGATGACCAACGCAAAGACCGCCCGCGAATGGCTGCTTGGCTGCTTCGACGGCGACGAGGAGGCTATCGCCCACCACTTTGTCGCGGTATCCACCAACGCCGAGGGAGTGGCCGGTTTCGGGATTGACACCGCCAACATGTTCGGGTTCTGGGACTGGGTCGGTGGCCGTTACTCGATGGATTCGGCGATCGGTCTTTCCACCATGCTGGCGATCGGCCCCGACCGCTTCAGCGAGATGCTGGATGGCTTTCACCGGATGGACGAGCATTTCCTCGGTACCTCCCTGACCGCGAACCTGCCCGCCGTCCACGGGCTTCTGAGTGTCTGGTACCGGAACTTCTTCGGCGCTGAGACCCATGCTGTCCTGCCTTACAGCGAATACCTGCACCGCTTGCCCGCCTACCTCCAGCAGCTGACCATGGAATCGAACGGCAAACGGGTCACCCTTGACGGCGACCCGGTTGATTACGGAACCGGGGCGATCTTCTGGGGAGAGCCGGGAACCAACGGCCAACATTCCTTCTACCAGCTGCTGCATCAGGGCACGGAGCTGATCCCGGCCGACTTCATCGGTTTCAACCATGCCCTGAACCCGCTCGGGAACCACCAGGACCTGCTGGTCTCCAATGTATTTGCCCAGACCGAAGCGCTCGCCTTCGGGAAGCCGGCCGCGCAGCTTGAAGCGGAAGGGGTCGAGGACCGCCTGATTCCCCACCGGACCTTCCCCGGCAACCGACCGACCTCAACCATCATGGCCGACCGCCTCACCCCTGGAACCCTGGGCACGCTGGTCGCCTTCTATGAACATTCTGTCTTCACCCAGGGCGCGATCTGGCAGATTGATTCTTTCGACCAGTGGGGTGTCGAGCTGGGCAAGGCGCTGGCCCAGACGATCATCCCCGAACTGGAATCAGCCGATCCCCCACCGCCCGGCCACGACAGTTCAACCTCGGAACTGATCCGTCGTTACCGCGACGCCAACGATCGCCGATGAGCCCGGCAACGGCCAATGCCCCGATCCGGGCGGTCATCTTCGACGTCGACGGCACCCTGTTGACCACTGGCGGGGCCGGCGGTGTCGCCTGGGGCAGGGCCTTCGAGGAAGTCCACGGGGTAGCGGTGGACATCGCAAAGGTGACCGAATCCGGGATGACCGACCACGATGTGGCGCTTGCCGCCCTTCGCAATGTGCTTGACCGCGAGCCGACCGGGGCCGACGTCGATGAACTCACTCCGGTCTATCTCCGCGAGTTGCCCGGGGCGGTCGAGCGTTCGGAGGGCTACCGGATCGAACCGGGCATCATCGATCTGCTGGAACGCCTCTCCGGGGCCGGCATCCCGCTCGGAGTCACCACCGGCAACATCGAACCGGCCGCGAGGATCAAGCTCGAGCGGGGCGGGCTCAACCGATTCTTCGCCTTCGGGGGCTACGGTTCCGACTCGGCAGATCGGACCGAACTCACTCTCCACGCGATCAAACGGGGAGTGGTTGCGGTGGCGACAGGCCGCTACCCGGGCGGGCGGCCCCAGGTCCTTGCGAAGGATGATTTCATCGCGGTCGGTGATACCCCGAGGGACATCACCGCCGCACATGAGGCAGGTATCCGCATCGCCAGCGTCGCAACCGGCCTCTTCGACCTCGAAGCGCTCAGGGCCGGAGAACCGGAATGGGCCCTCCCCACGGTCGAGTCGGGTTTCCCCCTCTAGCCCGGGCAACCCTCCAGCCCGGGCAACCCGCCAGCCCGGGCAAGCCTCCAGCCCGGGCAACCCTCCGCCGAGAAGCGAATAGTCAGCAAATACGTCTGACTTTTCGCCTCTCGATGAAGTTTTGCCTAGAGGCCGGCGGCCTCGCGGAGCGCCTCGGCCCGGTCGGTCCGCTCCCAGGTGAAGTTCTCGTTTGAGCGACCGAAATGCCCGTAGGCAGCGGTGTCCTTGTAAATCGGCCGGTTGAGGTCGAGATACTGGCGGAAGGCACCGGGCCGGAGGTCGAAGTTATCGGCGATCAGCTGGGAGATCTCCCAGTCGCTCTTCTGGCCGGTGCCGTAAGTCTCGGCCATGATCGAGACCGGGCGGGCAACGCCGATCGCGTAGGCAACCTGGACCTCGCAACGGTCGGCGAGACCGGAAGCGACGACGTTCTTGGCCGCGTAGCGGGCGGCGTAGGCGGCGGAGCGATCCACCTTGGATGGGTCCTTGCCGGAGAAAGCCCCACCACCATGCCGGGCGGCGCCACCGTAGGTGTCGACGATGATCTTGCGCCCGGTCAGGCCGGCATCACCGACCGGACCGCCAATCACGAAGATGCCGGTCGGGTTGATCAACAGGGATTCGTAAAGGGCGTTCTCGTCGAGCAGGTCACCGTATTCCTCGGAAAGCACCGGCAGGATCACGTTCTCCCAGAGATCCGGGCGGATCGTGCTCTCGTTGTCGATCTCCGGTGCGTGCTGGGTGGAAATCAGCACCCGCTCAATCGCCACCGGCTTGCCGTCTGCGTAGCGGACGGTCACCTGGGTCTTGCCGTCCGGGCGCAGGTAGTCGAGGGTGCCGTTCTTGCGGACCAGGGAAAGCCGTTCCGAAAGGCGATGGGCGATCTGAATCGGCATCGGCATCAGGGCCTCGGTCTCGTTCGTCGCGTAGCCGAACATCATGCCCTGATCTCCGGCCCCGTCGAGGTCGAACTGGTCCGAGGAACCGCCGGTTCGGGTCTCGATGCCGGTGTCAACACCCTGGGCGATATCCGGGGACTGCTTGTCCATCGAGACGAGCACCGAGATGTGGTTGCCGTCGTAGCCGTATTCGCCGCGGTCATATCCGATGCCACAGACTGTTTCCCGCACCAGGTCAGGGATATCGACGTGAGCGGAAGTAGTGAGCTCACCGGAGATAACCGCCATGCCGGTGTTGACCAGGGTTTCACAGGCAACCCTGCTGTTCGGGTCCTGGCTGAGGCAGGCATCGAGGACCGCATCCGAAATCTGGTCGGCGATCTTGTCGGGATGACCTTCGGTTACGGACTCGGAGGTGAAGAGATGTTCGCCCTCGGCGAGCTTCAGCTGGGACATGCGGTTGGTTCTCCTTAGACGCTGCGGACTGTTACGGGGATGACGCTGCGGACTGTTACGGAAATCTCAAAGTCGGGAATCCTGATCGGAAAGCCTAGTCATCCCGGCTAGCCGGTGACCTGCCCGCTGTCGCCGCGACCCTTTCGGGGGATGTAATCAATGACCAGCGGGACGCCGTCAAGTCCCCATTGTTCGCGGAGCCGGTTCTCCAGGTGATACGCCCAATCACGGACGATCAGCCTGCGGTCATTGACCTGGATCGCGAACCGGGGCGGCGAGGTTTCCGTCTGTGCCGCGTAAAGCAGCTTCAGTCGACGGCCGCGACGCGACGGTGGCGGGGTCGTGGTCTGAACTTCGGACACGAAACGGTTCAACTGAGGGGTAGGAATCCGCTGCGCGGCCCGGTCGGACAACGCCACGGCACGTGAGAGAAGCCCGGCCACATTGCGGCCGCTTTTGGCCGAACAGGTCACCACTTCCGGCCTCAGCCGGAGCTTGCGCGCGACCCTCGCCCTGGTGTCGTCGATCTCCGTTTCGGTGATGTCCCACTTGTTCATTGCGATCATCGTGGCGCAGCCGGCTTTCATCGCAACCTCACCCACCTTGAGGTCCTCGGAACGGACTCCTTCGCTTGCGTCGCAGACGATAATCGCCACGTCGGCCCGCTCGATTGCCCTTTCAGAGCGGAGCTGGGCGTAATGATCCACCGACCCCGCAACTTTCGAACGGCGGCGCAACCCGGCCGTGTCAACCAGGGTGACCCGGCGTCCGTCAACTTCAATTTCGGTGTCGATCGTGTCACGGGTCGTGCCCGCAACCGGCGAAACGATCACCCGGTCATCGCCGAGGATCCGGTTGACCAGAGAGGACTTGCCGACATTCGGCCGCCCGATCACCGCGACTCGCACCGAATCGGACTGCTGGATCCGGGCCGGCCCCTCCCCGAGGCCGTCCGTGATCCGGTCCAGCAGATCCCCGGTGCCGAGGCCGTGGGTCGCTGAAACAGCCACCGGATCCCCAAGCCCGAGCGCGTGAAACTCGGCCGCGGCAAACTCGTCCTCGGGTCGGTCCGACTTGTTGACCGCGACGATCACCGGTACCGGCGAGGATCTGAGTTCCCGGGCGAGATCGGTGTCACCGGTCCGGAGACCGGCCTGACCGTTCACCACAAGCACAACCAGATCGGCCTCGGCCATGCCGAGCCGGGCCTGCCGCTGGATGTCCGCTGCCATCTCCGACTCGTCGTCAAGGTCTATTCCCCCGGTATCGAGCAGGTCGAACTCCCGGCCGTTCCAGTCGCAGCGGACGCGCTTGCGATCGCGCGTGACCCCGGCCTCCGAATGGACCACGGCTTCACGACCGCCGGCCAGCCGGTTGACCAGGGTCGACTTGCCGACGTTGGGGAAGCCGACGATGCCCACGTCGGCCAGCAGCTGGAGCTCGAGGCGCAGCCAGTAGGCATCGCCCGGCGTGCCCGGCTCGGCGTGGTCCGGCGCCCGGTTGGTCGAGCTGCGAAAGTGCACGTT
>JBGAOF010000102.1:0-233 GCA_044221915.1 Solirubrobacterales bacterium | reverse complement strand
TCACGGGCGAGGCGGGCGATCTCGGCGACCACCTCTTCAGCGGACATTCCGCTGCTATCGATCGTCACCGCGTCATCGGCCGCATAGAGCGCCCCGTGCTCACGTTCCGAATCGCGGCGATCGCGCTCCTCCTGGGCGGCCAGAACTCCGGCCACATCCCCCCCAGTCTCGGCGGCACGTCGCTCGGCCCGGGCCTCCGGCGACGCGGTGAGAAAGATCTTCAGCGGCGAGTC
>JBGAOF010000101.1:0-7563 GCA_044221915.1 Solirubrobacterales bacterium | reverse complement strand
GGCTCTTCGGGCTCTCCCTCGCCCTGGGTTCTGACCAACCCTTGAGCACCCGAGAGCAGCAGCGATGCAGCGAGGAGATCTCCGCTGCACTCGGTCAGCTCCGCTCATCGCTTGGCCGTCCCCTTGTGCCGAGAGAAACGGTTCATTCGCGTCCATTCAGGGAACTGGCCGACTGGTTCGCGCAGGCCCCCACCGTCTCCCTGGAATGGGAAAGCGGCCTCGATACCCCCGAGCATCTGGAGCCACTCTCGAAGTCCGCCCTGATCGAAGGAATGCGAAACGCTGACCGCCATTCGGACAATGGCGAGGTCGAGATTCGCGTGAGCAGCGGTCCCGAGACTTTTGTTCTCGAAGTGATCAACGACCGGGTGGCGGCTGACCGGCGGCGTGGCGGCGGGCTGGGTCTCAGGCTGCTCGCGATCGAAGCGATGGAGCTGGATGCTCTGGTCGAGTTCGGGCGGATGGAGGGTGATCGCTGGAGGCTCCGGATGCTGGCTCCGGTGAGCGCGTGAACGAAGCTTCCGGCCTTCGGGTTCTCGTCGTCGACGATCATGACGTCGTCCACTGGGGCTTTCGTCTGCTGCTCGACCGCCAGCCATGGGTTGAGAGCTGCGACGGCGCTTCCGGCCTCAAGAAGGCGGTCCAGACGGCTTCGAGACTGCGGCCGGATGTCGCCCTTATCGACCTGATGCTCGGCCCCGATTCAGGGGCCGAGGCCTGTTCCGAGATCCTCGCCGTTTCTCCCAACACGAAGGTGCTCCTGATCTCGGGGGCTGGCAGGATCTCTCCATCGGTCGCCCGGACCGCCGGTGCTTCCGGGTTCATATCCAAGGACTGGGGCGCTGCCGATGTGGTCAAGGCGGTACGAATGGTCGCGCTCGGATCGGAGGTTTTCGCCGAAGGCGGCGCCGGCGATTCGGTCGGACTCTCCGAAAGGGAAAGAGAGGTACTCGGACTGATCGCGACCGGAGCCACCAACAGCGAAATAGCCGGCAACCTCTTCCTTTCCCCCCACACAGTGAAGGAGTACACCAGCGCGATCTACCGCAAGCTCGGGGTCAGGAACCGGGCCGAGGCGGTCCGAAACGCCCAGGGCCTGGGCCTGCTCGGCTAGATGACCAGCCCGTCGGGGGGAGTTACCCCGACGTTCGGGGGGTTGCGGCGCGAAAACGCGTGACTTGTGAGGCGGTCCGGAGAAATATCCGGCAATGAGCTTGACCGCCGCACTCACCCACACCGCAATCGTCTTTCCCGGGCAGGGCAGCCAGCGCGCCGACATGCGCGAATTGGTCGCCCAGCATTGCCCCGACCTGATTGACCTGGCGATCGATGAGATCGGCAGCGATCCCTTCGAGCGGGTTTCGGAAGGAACTTCCTTTCAGCAGCCGGCCCTCTACTGCGCGGCGATCGCCGGGTGGAAAGCTGCCGGCAGCCCGGAGGCCGAGTGGTTCACCGGCCACTCGCTGGGAGAACTGGCCGCGGCCGCCGCTTCGGGAGCGATCTCGATCGACGACGGACTCAGGCTGGCGGTGACTCGGGGGCGGGTCATGCAAAGTGCCGCCGAGAACGAGCCAGGCGGCATGTTGGCGGTGCTGGGTGAGACGAGCGGCATGCCGGCATTGGCCAACTCGCTTGGCCTCACCGTCGCCAACGACAACGCCCCTGACCAGATCGTCCTTTCCGGTCCTGCCGAGGAGATCAGCGAGGCGAGGACCCGATTTCGCGCAGCCGGCATCCGTACTGTCCGGCTCCCGGTGATCGGCGCCTTTCATTCACCGGCCATGGCTGCAGCGATTCCCGAGTTCCGGGAGGCCCTCGAGTCGGTGGCCGTCACCGAACGCAAATCACTCGTGTCTTCAACCACCGCCGCTCCATTCACCGATCTCCGCCACGGCTTGCTGGCAGCCCTGACCCGGCCGGTTCGCTGGCGGGAGACGGTCCTCAGGTTGCGCGAGTCCGGGGTCGACCGCTTTCTCGAATCGGGGCCGGGCGAAGTCCTGACCGGACTGATTAACCGCACGATCGAGGGAGTCCACACCTCCCCCCTGTCGGAAATTGTCGATGTTTGAACTTGAGCTCGAGAGACCTGCCAGCTTTCCCTCCAGGACCGTTCGAGGGACCGCAATCTCCGGACTCGGTGTTGCGGTCCCCGAGTCGGTCGTGACCAATCAGGAAGTAGCCGATCGACTCGGCGTGACCCCGGAATGGATCACCGAGCGAACCGGGGTGAAGAGGCGACATGTCGCTGGCGCCGACCGGACCCTGGTCGACCTGGCGACCGAAGCCGGGAAGGCTGCGATCGCAGATGCCAATGTCGAACCGGCCGCAATCGATCTGGTCATCGTGGCGACGGTAACCGGCGAGATGCTCTGCCCGGCGGCCGGGCCGGTGGTGGCCTCGAACCTCGGCATCGAAGGTGCTGCTGCGTTTGACCTGAACGCGGCCTGCTCCGGATTTCTTTCCGGGCTCAGCATGGCCTCTTCCCAGATCGCGACCGGCTCCTCGGAGCTTGCGCTCGTGATCGGAGTCGACCTGATGTACAGGGTGATCGACCACTACGACAAGTCGACTGCCGGGATCTTCGCCGACGGTGGCGGTGCGGTCGTGATCGCGCCCTCTTCCGCCGGTGGCCGGGTCGGACGGATCCTGCTGAGCAGCGATGGTGGCCGGGGCGCTCTGGTCGAAGCGACCCGCGAGGAAGCCATCGTCCGCATGAACGGTCATGACACCTTCCGCCAGGCAGTCAGGCGGCTCAGCGAATCGACCCTGGATGCGCTCGAAGCGGCGGAGGTAGGTCTCGACGAGATCGACCTCTTCGTATATCACCAAGCCAACAGCCGGATCATCGCGGCGGTCGGCGAGAAGCTCGGACTCGACCCGGACCGGGTGGTCGACTGCGTCGGCGAGTACGGAAACACCTCGGCCGGCTCGATTCCGATCGCCCTGGGCGTTGCCCGCGAGGACGGTCGGCTCAAGGACGGCAGCCGGGTTCTGATCGGCGCCTTCGGGGGTGGACTGACATGGGGTGCCGGGGTCGTCGAATGGGGCAGCGGAGCAGGTGCACATGACCAGGCCTGAGGGTGCCGCTCTGGTGACCGGAGCGTCCGGAGGTATCGGAGCCGCCACCGCACGGGTGCTGGCCGGGCTCGGCTGGCCGGTCGCCGTTCACTACCGCTCCGACCCGGACGGGGCGGCAGCGGTGGTCGACGCGATCGAAGAAGCCGGGGGTCGCGCCAGCGCGGTCGGCGGAACCCTCGACGGCAACGGCTCCGCCGATCACCTGATCGCCCAGGTCGAGGAGGACCTCGGTCCGGTGCTGGTCCTGGTCAACAATGCCGGCCGCCGGGCTGACGGCCTCTCGCCCCAGATCAAGGACGAAGCCTGGGATGAGGTGATCGAGACCAATCTCACCGCGGCCTTCCGACTCACCCGCCGGGCACTCAAGCCGATGCTGCGGGCTCGCTTCGGCCGCATCGTGAATGTCGCATCCGTGGTCGGCCCAAGGGCCAACCCTGGCCAGGCAAACTACGCCGCCTCCAAGGCAGGCCTGATCGGCATGACGAAGACCGTCGCGGTCGAGGTCGCCCGCCGGGGAGTGACCGTGAACGCGGTCGCGCCGGGACTGGTCGAAACCGCCCTGACTGCTGATCTCCCGAGCGGAGCCTTCGACGAGGCCATCCCGGCCCGTCGGCCCGGAACCCCGGAAGAAGTCGCCGCCTGCATCGGATTTCTCGCCTCGGACGAGGCCTCATATGTGACCGGAAGCGTGCTCACCGTCGACGGCGGGATGAGCGCATGAAAAACGACAAGGAAAGCAGGAGCGCATGACCACAAAAGCAGACCCCCAGTCGGCCGAAACCGTGATTCGCAAGGGCCTCGAGGAAGTCGGAGCCGACCCCGAACTGATTGACCGCGAAGCAACCTTCGATTCGCTGGATGTCGACTCGCTCGACCTGGTCGAAATCGCGCAGATCGTCGAGGACGAGTTCGGAGTCGAACTCGTCGGCGACGACGTCAAGGACCTGAAGACGGTCGGTGATGTGATCGACCTGGTGGTGACAAAGGCCGGCTGATGAAACGAGCCGTGATCACAGGCATCGGGGCGGTCACCCCACTCGGCATCGGGGCAGAGACCCTGATCGAGCGCTGGAGTGCGGGCGAGTCCGGCATCATCAACGGTGACGCGAGTTGCCGTGAATTCGACCCCCTCGACTTCCTCAGCCGGAAGGAATCGCGACGCGCCGACCGATTCACCCAACTCGCCCTCGCCGCCTCCGACGAATCACTCGGCCTTGCCGGCTGGTCCGGTGAACTGCCGTATGACTCAAGGCGGATCGGCTGCGTGATCGGCACCGGAATCGGCGGTATCGGCTCGCTACAGGAACAAAGCGCCGTTTTGCGGGAGAAGGGCGCCAAGGCAGTTTCTCCCCTGGCAGTTCCCCTGATGATGGCCAACGCCGGATCGGCCGCGGTCGCGATGCGTCACGGGCTGAACGGCGAAAGCTTCGGCGTGGTCTCCGCCTGTGCGGCGGGGGCCCACGCGATTGGTACCGCGGTCCGGATGATCCGGACCGGGGCCGCCGACGCGGTCGTGACCGGAGGTTCAGAATCGGCGATGACCGAGGTGGCGATAGCAGCATTCGCATCAATGGGCGCAACCTCGTCCTGCGGAATCTCCCGGCCATTTGATTCTCGTCGTGATGGCTTCGTGATGGGCGAAGGGTCGGGCGTGCTGGTCTTGGAGGAAGCCGAGGCAGCAGCAGAGCGTGGTGCCGAGATTCTCGGCGAGATCGTCGGCTACGGGGCCAGCTCGGATGCCCACCACCTGACCGCTCCGGACCCATCGGGAGTGGAATCAGCCCGGGCGATTCGGATGGCGCTCGAAGATGCGAGGCTGACCCCGGACCAGGTCGACTACGTAAACGCCCACGGAACTTCCACACCGCTCAATGACAGGTCGGAAACCGACGCCTTGAAGGTTGCTCTCGGAGATTCGGCCAAGACGGTCCCGGTCAGCTCAACCAAGTCGGTTATCGGACACCTAATGGGCGCGGCTGGCGCGGTCGAAGCGGTCGCCACCACCGCTGCCCTCCGCCGACGGGTTGCACCTCCGACGGTCGGCCTCGAGCAGTTCGAAGAGGGTCTGGATCTCGACTATGTGCCGGGAGAGGCGCGCCCACTCGAGGACGGTCAGCTCTACGCAATCTCCAACTCCTTCGGGTTCGGCGGGCACAACGCCGTTCTCTGCATTGCCGGGGCATGACGGATACAGCCCTGGCATCGCCGGTCCTCGATTCGCCGTCTTCTCCCAGGCGGCGTCTCGAATGGCTGTGCGATCCGGACAGCTTCCGACCTCTCCGCTCCGCCACTCTCTCCCAAGGGCTGGGCAGCAGGGCCGTACCCGGCGACGGGGTCGTCGCCGGTGCGGGTCTGGTCGGAGGCCGTCCGGTGTTCTGCTACTCCGAGGATCCTCGCTTCCTTGGCGGATCGCTGGGAGAAACGCATGCCGACACCATCGTCCGGACACTGCAGCTGGCCGGTGAATCCGGAGCACCGGTGGTCGGATTTGTCGAGTCGGGCGGGGCCCGGCTCCAGGAAGGACACGCAGCGCTGGGTGGATACGGGCGAATCTTCCGCGAGAGCGTGAAGCTCTCTCGCCGGGTACCGCAGATCAGCATCGTCAGCGGGGTTTCGGCCGGGGGCGGTGCCTACTCCCCCGCCCTCACCGACTTCGTCGTGATGAGCCGGGACGCGCGTTTGTTTTTGACCGGACCAAAGGTCGTGGCCGACGCGGTTGGTGAAGAGATATCAATGGAGGATTTGGGTGGCCCGCGAATTCACGAGGCGAACGGAGTCTGCCAGGTGGTCTCGGCGACCGAACAGGATGCGATCGAAGATGCCCGCCGGATTCTCGACTTGCTCCCCCAGACGATCGGTGAGGCACCGCGGGACACGGACCCGAATCCGCCTCCACGCATGAACCCTGGATCGACCGTGCCGAAGAACGGCCGCAGGACCTACGACGTAAAGGATACGGTCCGAGCGATCATCGATCACGAAAGCCTGATTGAGATCAACGCCCGCTGGGGCGAGGGAATCTTCACCGGTCTCGGTCGGCTCGGTGGCAGGACGGTCGCGATCGTCGCCAACCAGCCTCGCCGCTTCGGCGGCGTGATCGATGCCGAAGCGGCGGAGAAATCGGCCGGATTCATCAACCTCGCCGATCGCTTTGGACTTCCCTTGGTGGTTCTGGTCGACACGCCCGGCTTCATGCCGGGGCTCAGACAGGAAAAAGCCGGGGTGATCCGCCACGGTGCCTCGATGCTGCGAGCCTTCGCGTCGGCGACAGTCCCGAAGCTGACCGTGGTGATGCGCAAGGCCTATGGCGGCGCGGCGATCACCATGAATTCGAGAGATCTTGGTGCCGACATGGTCTTTGCCTGGCCCAGCGCGGAGATCGGCATCATGTCTGCCGGCCAGGCAGTTGAATTCGTCCACCGACGCGAGCTCGCCAGCGGCTACGGAGACCGCGGGCAGCTGACAGACACTTACGCCGCCGAACACCTGACCGCCGAGGCAGCAGCGGCCAGTGGATTCGTCGACGAAGTGATCGAACCGTCGGAAACCCGGGCATCCCTGATCTGGGCACTTGGAACCATCGCGGCAGGCGGCTCGAGATGGTGAAGTCCTATGTGGCACTCGGAGACAGCTTCACCGCCGGCAATGGAATCGGTGACGGACGGCGCTGGGCCGACCTGCTCGCTGCAGAGCTTGCGCAAGACCGGGACGACTTCGAGTACCTGAACCTTGCCCGGGACGGGGCGACCAGTGCCGAGGTCGAAAAGACGATCGAGCCAGCAGTTGCCCTCGAGCCAGACCTGGTCACGCTGGTCTGTGGGGCAAACGATGTACTGCTCAGCACCCGCCCCGACATCACCGGGTTCCGGGTGAGATACGACCGCATGCTCGGCCGCCTGAGGCGAGACCTCCCCGAAGCAAGGATCCTCGTCTCCAACTATCCGGCCAGTTCCCAGGTTCACGGGGTTGGTCCCCGCACTCAACGCAGACTCCAGCAAGGCATGGACAAGCTGAACCGCGTGATCGTTCACGTTTCGTACTCCCACGGCATCGCCTGCCTGGATGTGACCGAGCACCCGGGTGTCCGCGAACCCGGCAACCTCGACGCCGATGGACTCCACCCCTCGGTGCTCGGCCACCGCCGCGCTGCCGGTGAGTTCTCGCGCGCCCTGGCCAGACATTTCGGAATCACACCCAACCCAAGGAGAGTCCCGGCATGAAAATCGACGGGGTATTCGGCTCTGGCTTCGACCAGCTCGAGGTCGGCGACGTCTTCGAGACTGACTACAGAACGATCTGTGACGAGGACCTTGCTGCGTTTTCGGATCTGACCTGGGATCACCATCCCCTCCACACCGACCCGGAATGGGCAGCTAGCTCTCCGTTCGGCAGTCAAATCGCCCACGGAATGCTGCTGCTCTCCTATTCGGTAGGGCTGGCCCCGATCGACCCAGATCGAGTCGTAGCACTTCGAGGGTTCGACCG
>JBGAOF010000100.1:0-7598 GCA_044221915.1 Solirubrobacterales bacterium | reverse complement strand
GCCCGGGGGTGCGCCGGTTCCCTCCGGCGCCTGCCCCCCGGGCCCGGGGTCTCCTACCCCGGAAGCGGTCGGCCGGCCCCTCCTTGGTTGGCCTCCGCAAGTCTGATGTCGGGTCCGGGTCTGAGTTTGGTGCCTGTGGAAGGGTCCATGCGAGGTGTGTCGGCGGTGCCGCGCGGTTTCTGACAAGGCCACGGACCCGAGCCGCAACTGGCAGGGCCCAACCGGCCGGACGCACGGATCACCGCGCTCCGATCCGTTCGGCCAGCTCTTTTCTGGCATTCGGCCCGACCGCCTGCCGGTTGATGATCGTCGTTTCGGCTGGTGGTTCTCCCATCGTCCAGTACTCCCATTCCCCGACGATCAGATACGTGTGGTTATAGGGACCCCAGCGCTTGCGGGTGCCTTTCGCGCGGATGAGCCGGACGAACGATTCAAATTCGACATCACCCATCGCGGTCGTTTTCGCGCCTCCGGGAGAGAGGTCCCGCACGGTGTATTCGTGCGGGCACTCAGGCATCGTTTTCGCGTACCGCCAGCCGGAGTTGGCGATGAACTCCTCCGGGGTCGGCTCCTGATGTTGGCTCATGACAGTGGGGTCGCTGTCCCGCCGCCGAATCTGACGGCCCACCCGGTCCGACCAGGCCGGGCCCGATGTCGCAGTCCGACGCCTGTCAGAAACTCCCTTGAGTTTCCGACTTACCCCGCATCTATCAAGAGCGGTTGAGGGACCCGGCCCTTTGAGACCGCAGCAACCGGACGGGGGTGATCCCCGGTCACGGTGCTAACGCCGGATTCGATGGAGGCAAGTCAGATGAATCACAGGAAAAGGGAAGATCGTGAAGACCCCCGTTTCGCCGGCTGGCGTGACGAGTTCGACTGCGAGCAGTGCCGCAGCTGGAAGGGCCGGCCACCGGTCCCGATCCGCCAGGCGACCGAGATGCTCCTCGCTCAGGGCTACCGGGGGTTCAGGCTGGCCCACGGCTGCCACTTCGCAACCGACCGCCACGGCAGAACCCACCACATCCCGATCACGATCCTCGAAACAGCCGACGGCCAGACAACCACCTGGATCCCGAAACTCCCCTGAACGGGGCGAGTTTCATTCCGGGAAGTCCTGGTAGCGGTCACCCGATTTTCTCCCAGGTCCCGCAGCCGCTGGTCTCAAACCAGGCGGAGTCGATCAGCACTGTCTGGTTGGCCGTGAAGCCGCCGTTGTTGATGATGTCACTGGTGTTGGCGCTGCCAAGCAGAGCCCAGTAGCAACCGCTTCCACCTTCGGAACGGTAGGTGCCGGACTCGAAGTCCACCCCAACCTGCCAGATCCCGTCACCGAAAGTATTCTGTGCCTTGCGGTTCTCGGCCGGTTTCACTTCCTTCTCGCGCTGGTCGAGTTTGGCCGCCTTCTGATTGAGCTGTGCAGAACGGGCGGCTACCTGGTCGGAATTGGCCTCAAGCTCATCGATGTCATCCTCGGCCGCTTCCAGGGCCATCGTCTGGTGATCGAGCTCCTGCTCGAGTGAAGCGATTTGTTCGTTTGCGTCGTCGAGTTCGCTGGTGTCGCTGGCGCCGGCGGCTCCGAACAGCAGCCCGACCGCCGCGGCGATCACAATGCCCCAGACCGGATGCCGACGAATCCAATTGGTGAACCTGTTGCCGGTTCTCTCCGGCTGACCCTGACCTTCGTTTGATTCCTTGTGTTCCATTTCGCTCCGTTCGGTGGTTGCCGAAGGTAGGTCGTCGGCCCTCGGACTTTCTGACAGGAGACTGTCGGTGGCGCCGGTGTCAGAAGCGGGGAGAACCCCCGACACCAATCCCATGAACGAACCCAATGAACATCTCGTCTCCCGGGAAGCCGCACCCCAGGTCGTGATCGTCAAGCAGGCCGGCAATGGCTTCGCGGTTACCGCCTTGGTGCTTGGTCTCATCGGCGCGGTTGTAGGCTTGGTCCCGATCTTCTTCCTCGGTGCCTGGCTCCTCGGAGTCCTCGCCATCATTTTCGGTTTCGCCGGCAGGTCCCGGGTCAAACGTGACCCCGAAGCGGGCCGGGCCGGGATGGCCCTCGCCGGGATCATCCTCGGCGTGATCGCGATCGTCCTCGGGATCATCGGCGTAAGCGTCGTCAACAACGCTGTCGATGAATTCGACCGGGACCTCCAGCAGATCGAACGCGACGCCAACTCCTATTAGAGGCGGGATCGTCGCCTATCTCGGAAAGGAGGACGACCCGAGCGGCCAGTGTCCGACCGCGTCAAAGGTCGAGGTCGTCGAACAAGTCAGCGTCGGGATGGTCAGGAGGCAGCTTCCCGCCACAGCCCAGGTCAAGTTCATCGTCCTCGCGGTGACGGTCACGATCACCGCTTCGATCACAGACCGGACCGACCAGGTCCTGAAGCTCGTCCTCCACACCGCTTTCGGCGGGATCGCAGGAGGCCGGATCTTCAGGGTCAATACTCACGATCAACCAATTCCACCATGTTTTCGACCTGGAGTTCCCGTTC
Organism: Solirubrobacterales bacterium; assembly: GCA_044221915.1. Taxonomy (GTDB): domain Bacteria; phylum Actinomycetota; class Thermoleophilia; order Solirubrobacterales; family 70-9; genus 67-14. Next base: position 5,100 of record JBGAOF010000100.1, on the reverse strand, counting down.
CCGTCCGGCCTGTATGCGAACCGCGGGCCCGGCTACATCCGGACCGTGACCGTCCTGGTCACGGCGGCATGGCCGTTGGCCGGGGCGAACTTCAATCTGAGCTTGCCGCGCAGGCTCTTGCGGCGGGCCAGGGCGCTGCGGCCGGTCCGGTTCGGCTTGATCTTCAGGCGGACAGTCCCGGCCGAGGCGGCCCGCTTCGATGCTTTGCCGACGGTCTTCATCCTCCCTTGAACCCTGGCTCGCACCGTCGCGTTGATCCTCCCGGGTCCGGAAACCGAGAGTGTCACTTTGGTGCCACCGGGATGACCGCGCAGTCGCCGCTTCGACTTGACCAGGATCCAGTCGGCCGGGGGGATCGTGAAATGCCTGACGGCGCTGCTGGCGACGTTGCCCGCGTGGTCGGAGGCTTCGACCCGCCAGTAGTGATCCCCGGGTGAAAGGTTCAGCGAGAGCGGGTAGCTCGACATCCCGGTCGCGAAATCCTGCATTTCCTCATCGATGAAGAGCGCATAGATCGCGTCAGTTTCCTCGGTGGTCCACTTGAACATCGGATTTTTGGCGGTGACCCAGGCGTCTCTGGCGGGAGCAAGCAGTTCGGGCTCGGGCGGGGGAGTTAGATCGAGGCCGATCAAGGTCTTTTCGAGGTTGGCTCGGCCACCGGTCGCGACCGGGGTGGGCCCGGTGGTGGAGAAGGCGGGAAGAGGGTCTGTTCCGGCCAGGACCGCGGCCTTCACCTCGGCCGGGCCGAGGCCCGGGTTCAGCTCCCGCACGATCGAGGCGATCCCGGATACGAACGGTGTGGCCATCGAGGTTCCGCTGAGCAGGATGTAGGTGCCACCGTGCTCCGAGGGGCCGGCGCAGTGGACCGTGACGTCATCAACCCGTACGCCGGTCTTGCCTATGTCCATCACGTTGTTCGTCTTGAACCGGAATCTGACCTGCACCGGCTGGTTCGGGTCGAAGCGCTCGAGGGTGGCGCTGCTGCCATGTTCGGTTGAGAGATAAAAAGTGCCGCCGGTGCTGCCCGAGAGACGGTCGAAGGTAGTCCAGGCCGGGTCGGACTGGCCCTTCGCCTCGACGTAGAGCACATCCCCGGTCGAGTAGTCGCTACCGGTCACGGCCTGGGTGTTGAGCCAGTACCTGTAGCTCAGGTAACAGCCCGGCCTGCCGCCCAGGTTGATCGGGAGGCTGGTCATCGTCGTGGTCTCGTTGGTCCCGTAGACATCGTCATTGCCCAAGGTGCTGATGCTGTCGGCAACCCCGTAGCTTCCGCTGATGCCGATCCCGCTCTTGCGTTCCCAAACCCCGATGCCGGAGCCTGTCGCATGGTTATGCCAGTCGAAGTTGACCGCGCCCGACTCGAAATTGTCATAGAGGCGATTCTCGAAGGTGGGCCAGGTACTGAGGACCAGGTTGCCCGGCGCGGCCAGGTCGACCGAGGTGAGACCATAGTTGGAGCCGCCCCACCGGCCGTCGTTGTAGTCGCTGGCGGCCACGCAGATCAGGTTCGGCAGGGGCTCCTCCCCCGGGACCTGGTCGTCCTGACAAGGGTGGCCTGGAGTCAGGTCGTTGTCGGCGTTGTCGTTCATCGCGGCAACCACGAACAGCGTGTCCCAGGCGGATGCGATCGCATCCCGGCGGGCCTGGCTGTAATTGGTGCTGCCGAGACTCATGTTCACGACCTTGGCGCCCTGGTCCTTGGCGTAGGCGATCGCGTCAATCTGGGCCGAAACCGGGCAGCGGTTCGTCGCCATGCAGGCTTTGAGCGGAAGCAGGTTGGCATTCCAGCTCACACCGCTCCCGCCGATCCCGTTGTTGCCGGTTCCGCCGATGATCCCGGCGACGTGGGTGCCGTGGCCGGCGCCGTCGCCGATGACGTTGGTGTTGTCGACGAAATCCCAGCCGTGGACGTCGTCCACGTACCCGTTGCCGTCGTCGTCGATACCGTTGCCGGGTATCTCATTCGGGTTGGTCCAAAGTTGGTTTTTCAGGTCGGGATGGTCCGTAGTGAAGCCGCTATCGATCACCCCGGTCAAGACCTTGGGGCTGGCCCGCCCTATGTCCCAGCCTGCGACCGCCGATATATCGGCTCCGGGCACGCCGGCGAAATTCCCGTAGGGACCGGAAATGATCTGTCCGGTGTTGGTGAGACCCCACTGGGCGCTGAGGAGCGGATCCGACGGGACGGCGGCCAACTGGTCAACATAGTCCGGTTCGGCGTAGAGGATCCGCGGATCGGACTCGAGCGTCGCGATCGCGTCGTAAACCGACTGGCCGGGCCCGGCCTCGACCAGCTGGGTGCGTGGCAGCAGCAGGTTCCGGTCGAAGGTCACGTCCGCAGCTGATCTTGCCTGCAACTTCTGCCCGGCCGAAGTACCCGGCTCGTATCGGACGATCACTCCTTCCGGAGTGTGGGTCAGGCCGGGCTGGGCCCAGGAATGGCCAGGAAATACCGGCAGCAAAGTGATCCCGACCACGGCGATCAGCAGCGCGCGTGTCCGGCTTCTCCCGTAAACCCTCCTGGCTCCCATTGCGGCAGTATCCCAACTCCGGGTGAACCTGTCGCGTTTTTCAGTAGTGGGTGGCAAGACGGTCGGCAAGGGGTGCCCCGTCACACCGCCCATTTCATCTTCAGGGTGACGACAAGGGGCCGGGTGCTTCCGACCCGGCCCCTCGAAAGGTCAGATCTTGACGTCCAGACCGGGTGGGTCGTAGACGCTGGCCAGCCGGGCCAGGGTGAGCGCACCCAGCATCAGGCCGAAGTCACGCAGGGCGACGTCGTAGAAGCCAGAGTAGGTCAGGAGGTTGAGAATGATCCCGGCCAGCCAGGCCGCCACCACGTAGGCGCCGTATCTTGGCTTGAGGAAAACGAAGATGCCCGCGATGATTTCAACGACCCCGACCAGGTGCATTGCCGTGGCGGCACTGCCGGGCACGATGTCGTTGATCCAGGGGGCCAGGTAGCCCTCCCAGTCGACCATCACGTTGAAGAATTTGTCGATGCCGAAGAGGATCGGCGCGACGGTGAAAGCGATCCGGAGCAGCAGGTAAGCCTGAAACGCAGCGTCGCCTCGCAGGCGCTCGGCCAGCCGGGATCGGGTGGGCAGATCTCGCGGATCAGCGGTAGTGACTGTCATGAAATACCTCCATGTGGTGGTTTGAGGGTCGCCTAGTTGGTGTCCGCGGCCGCCGCTTTCTTACCTCGCGCCAGACCCGTCGACCGTGGCTACGATCGAAACGGGAAGCCTGCGCCGGAGATACGGTGCGCTTCTGTTTCGCCGGTTTCCGTGGGGTCGGCCGCGGAAGTCTGATCAGCGGCAAAGAGCGGGGCGAGCTGGATGCGGCGGTTGATACCGAGCTTGCGGTAGACGTTGCCGAGGTGGTATTCGACGTCCTCGACGACCCGTTGGTGGGACTGCCCCGGGTAGGTGGCAGGCAAGTCCTCCGGGGGCCGGGAGGTTGTCAGAAGATCTCGTGCTTCCTAGACTCTGGCTGCAAACTTCGACCGGGATGGAGCGGAACTGCGATGAAGAAGATCCTGATTTGCCTCACTGCGATGCTGGTCGTGGTCTGGGTCGTACCGGGTGTGGCCAACGCCGGCGTCGGCGTTGAAGCCAAGTGCGGTGTCGGGAAACCGCAGAAGCGCCCGGCGAAGATGAACTTCTTCTGCGGCGACAACGGCATGTACGCGACTTCGATCCGTTGGCGCACCTGGGGCCAGAAGCGGGTCAAGGGGTTCGGAACCATCTGGTGGAACACCTGTGACCCATTCTGCGGCGCCTACAATTTCCGTCACGGACCCGGCAAGCTAACCCTCTACCGCAAGGTCCACTGCTGGGGTCACCTCTACGAGTACTCCCGTCTCCGGGTGAAGGCGTACGGCGGTCCCACGGTCCGCGTTCCGCTGACGACTTGCTGATGAAGGGGACCGGGTCCTGACTGCCGATCGGGCTTGTCCCTTCTGCCGAAGGGTTGAGGAAATGGGCGTTGAGGGAGAGGCGGTTTCGTTTCCTGACGCGTTCCCGTCGGCGCCCGGACACCAGCTCGTTGTTCCGGCCCGGCATGTCGAGAGAGTGGAGGAGTTGACGACAGGGGAGTGGACAGAGCTTTTCGAACTGGTGCGTGAAGTTGCCGGCGAAGTGCGGTCCGCACCCGAAGTGGACGGGATCAACATCGGTGTGAACAGCGGTGAGGCGGCCGGTCAGACGGTCAGCCATGCCCATGTCCATGTGATCCCCCGCCGGAAAGGTGACGTTCCGGACCCACGGGGCGGGGTGCGCTGGATTCTGCCCGACACCGCCGACTACTGGAGCGGGAGAGACACCCTTGAGTGACCCGATGGTGTTGGGCGGGAAGCTGCTCAGCCTCCTTGACGAGGCCAACGTGACGGCCACCTACAAGCCGGCGCTGCTCATGTCAATCATCGACTGTGCGACCGAGATGGGCGAGGCGGATTCGATTCCGGTCAGTCGACTCGCCGAGCGGGTGACGGAGCTTTACTGGCCGCAGACCATCGCCTATCCGACAACCGGAGTAGTGCTTTCCCAGAATCAGGGTTCGCAGGCGAAGGCGGTCCGCGCCATCGTCGACTTCCGCGAGAAGGCGGGCATCGGTTCACGCACCATCCCCGAGCGGGCCCGGCGGGGAAAGGACTGGGGCCGGCTCATCCGCAAGGTCGAACTCAGCCTCGCCGAGATGCCAATCCCTAGGCTTCAGATCCCCTTTGAGCCGTTCCTCTACGAGTTCGACTGGTCCTGGAAGAAGACCGGGGGGTGGCGGGTCGGAACCTACGATCAGAGTTCGAAGGCGATCAGGCTCCGCCCGGGTGTCACCGGGTCGTTGATCTCGCTCGCTCCGTTGCTTCGTCCTTTCATCATGCGCTGGTGGTCGGAGAAAGCGGCCGCCATGAACCCGGAGGTCGAAGAGGCCGTCTCGATGCTCAGCTTCGAGCAGTTCATGTTCGGCCGCGACCGGGTAGCGCTGGACCGGATCGCCGAGGGCCTGCTCGACATCCAGGCCGGCCGCTGCTTTTACTGCGAAAACTCGCTAGGCAAGCAGCGGGAGATCGACCACTTCGTCCCCTGGTCCCAAAGCGGTGAC